>JAHDFN010000169.1 GCA_020628145.1 Saprospiraceae bacterium
AAAAAAAGGAAGAGCTTCGTTTACCGTTCTTTTTGGATGGTCTTACTTCTTCTTTTGTTTTCTCTGGTGATTACCGCATCTTTCCTTTTTCCACAAGAGAGTTTGGAAAGTGTAAAAGAAAGCATTCTTTTGCCTTAGGCATACCGGGTTGGTTTCAATTCCACCACTTTTTTAGTAGAAGTCACTTTTCCATTTTCAAGTGTCACCACAACACTTGGATTAAGAGTCCGATCAGCCAGTTCATCAGCTGAAATATCCTCAATCACAATTTCTTCTTTGGTATCGGGATAGTCTTCTTCTTTATAACGATACAACACCCATTTTCCATTACTGTATTCCAAGCCGGTCAGATTTTCCAGCCAATCACCCGAATTCAGATATATGGTACTCCCATTTTCATTGGAATGTTTTTTTATCGTAGGTCGATGGACATGACCGCAAATCACATAATCATATCCTTTTTCAATAGCGATGTCAATGCCTTTCTGTTCGAAATCATCCATTTTCTTAACGGCACTCTTCACACTGTCTTTTAATTTTTTGGAAATAAAAACAGGTTTCAAACCGATTCTCCTCAATAGTTTGTTCAATTGTCGATTGAGAAAAATGGAATAATCGTATAGCCTTCCGGCAAAACGTGCAACGGATTTTGCAAGACCTCCAACAGAATGATCGAAAGCATCTCCGTGGAAAACCCAAGCTGTCTTACCATCGACATTCAGCAATAAGCTGTCAACCAAATGGATATTGGCAAAAGAAAATTCAGTATATTGCCTAAGGAGGTCGTCATGATTACCTGTGGTATGGTATGTAGGTACACCGTTGTTTGCAAAATTCAAAATTTCCTGAAGGACGGCGGTATGTTCGTCAGGGAAATAATATTTGTTGAACTGCCAGATATCCACAATATCACCATTAAGAATCAGAAGTTTGGGCTGTATGGAACGAAGGTAATTGAGCAGTTCTTTGGCACTGGCTCCGAAAGTTCCCAAATGGGTGTCTGAAATAATTGCGATATCTACGTCCCTTCTTTCCACAGTTCGTTTTCCTGAATATATTTTAAATATACGATAAATCTCCTTTGGATGGATTTAGTTCCAAAAGTCTTGAGGTAGAATTAACCTTTATTTAAAATGGCCGATGTAGTAAAAGTCGGGTGGCGGGAGTTCAGCTTTCAGCTCCCAGTTTTTTGAGGAAACCCTCTAGAATATTATTGAAAGAAGCCGGATGTTCCATCATAGGAGCATGTCCACACTTATCCAACCAATGTAATTCGGAATTATCTATGAGTTCATGGAATCGCTCTCCTACGACGGGGGGAGTTACCTTATCGTTTTTACCCCAAATCAATAATGTAGGTGCAGTAATTTGGTGGAGTTTGTCTCCTAGATTATGTCGAACGGCAGACTTTGCTGTTTTGACCACCCTTATGGCCTTATTGCGATCACTTACCGTATCAAAGACTTCATCTACCAATTCCTTGGTTGCTATATCGGGGCTATAAAAAGTATCTTCGGTTTTCTTCTTGATGAATTCGTAATTGCCCCTTTGTGGGAAACCCGTACCGAATGCACTTTCGAATAAACCCGAACTCCCGGTTAGGATAACGGAGTTGATTTTTTCCGGATGTTCCAAAACATACAACAAGGCGACATGGCCTCCAAGCGAATTACCCAGGATATTGACCTTTTCGTATTTTTTATATTCTACAAATTCGGCCACATGTTCTACCAGGGCCGTTACAGAAACTTCCTTGATAGGCAAATCGAACATGGGAAGCATCGGAATAATAACTCGGTACTCTTTTTGAAAATGTTGAATTATTCCATCAAAATTGCTGAGTGCTCCAAATAAGCCATGCAATAACATCAGAACCTCTCCATCTTTTGGTCCGATTTCCAAATACTTGAACTGTTCTTCTACTGATAATTCACTTTTCATTATAAGTCTCTGTCAATTTTGCCCAAAGGTACAATTTTTAATACAGCTTGTATTAGCTTAGCAGCTATTCAAATTTATATTACATCATATTATGGATTTATTTGAAAAAACAATGGCTGCCGCCGAATATCTAAGGCCGCTCCTACCGAATATGGTGCATTACGCCGTTATCGCCGGAACGGGGTTGAGTGGATTGGCCACGGATTTGGAGGAGCCAATCGAAATCAGTTATGATAATATCCCCTACTTTCCCCAACCTACGGTTGAAGGCCATGTAGGCAAAATGGTTATCGGGCGAATGGGGACTTCTCATGTCCTGATACTTAGGGGACGTTTTCATTATTATGAAGGTTATTCGATGCAGGAAGTCACGTTTCCTGTGAGGGTATTGAAAGCTTTGGGCATTCATAAGTTGATCATTACAAATGCCACCGGAGCCTTGAATCCGAATTATCAAACCGGGGATATTGTTTTCATAGAAGATCATATTAATCTTTTTCCCGAAAATCCGTTGAGGGGCTTGAATGATGATAGGCTCGGGTTGAGATTTCCTGCTCTTTCGGAAGTCTATGACAAGACGATGCTTTCTGAAGCCATTCGCCTGGCGAAAGAAAGTGGAATCCGATTCCACCAAGGTATTTATGTCGGTCTCCAAGGGCCCAGTTTGGAAACACCGGCGGAGTATCGTTATCTTGGAAAAATAGGAGGAGATGTGGTGGGGATGTCCACTGTACCTGAAATCATTGTAGCAGCCCAGTGTGAATTACAGGTTTTATGTATTTCGGTCTGTACAAACAATCCTTTCCAAGATGGTGCAAAAACAACTATTGAAGAAGTGCTGGAAGTTGCGAATAAAACCGGAGAAAAAATAAAGGGACTTATTCAACAGCTTGTTGCCTGATAGTTAATTCCCGATTTTTACGGCCTTAATTGTTTCTATTTGAGGGGCGGCCAGATCCGGATTTTCTTCAATCATTTCTTCAGGAATTTCTTCTATCACTTCTTTTTTTACAATGACTTCACCGTCTTCGAGGAATGCCGAATAATTGACTCCGAAACCGGCATACCATGCTCCGGTCGAAGCCACACCTCCCATCATTTCATCTGCGGGGGAAGTAGGCTTTCCCAAACTTGGAATAGACTCTTCTTCCAATAAATGTTTCGTACCGTTTATTTCTAAATAAATACGGCTCAGAGGACCTTTCATATCTTCCATTCCCCTAACGGTTTCGTGAGAAAAGGAAACTTCCGGAATTCTTTTCTCTTCTACATTATCCATTTCCACAGGGATATTGTCGGGTTGTTTTTTCGTATCTGTAGAACAACTCCAAAACAAAATACCCGAGCACAAAAGTATGCGAATGATTAAATTCATTGATCTTGATTTTTATTTTAAAATTACTTTTTGTCCAGCCATTTCAAGGCTTCACGTTTTGTCAAACCCGGCAAATCCGGGTTTTCACAGACAAACCTCCTTACTTCTTTCTCGTTTGTTTTACTGTATTCTCTTAATGCCCAGCCCATTGCCTTTCGGATAAAGAACTCCTTGGAAGACTTGTGGTTTAAAATATATTCCTGTAATAAATCCCAATCTGTTTTTTCTTTGTATTTTAATTGAAACAAAATAGATGTTCGAATTTTCCAAATGTTTCTATCTTTATTCCATTGGTCCATTACCTTAAAGTTGGATGGGGAAAACCGTTCCATGTAATGCCCAACCAAATTAGAAGCAATGAAATCGACGGTGTCCCACCATGACTTATTAATTGTAATATTCTCCAAACAATCTATTGTTTTTTCAGTCCAATGTTTTTTTGTTCTCAAAAAATATTCCATCCCCACATATTGGAACTCCCTTTTTTCATGTTGCCAAAAAGCACGGATTATTTCCTCATGTTCATCTCCGTGTTCTTTGGATAATTCTCGAATATAAGGAGTAGAAATGGATTTTCTTTCGGGCGATTTTATTCCATAATAAGTAAAAAGGTTCTTCATGTATTTTTCCATCGGAGCCGCCTTATGCGAATCTGCATGATTTTCGAATTCCTTTTCCAATTCACGAATTATTTTTTCATACCCACCCATTCACGATCTTATATTTTCATCCCATGACTCTCCCTAGACTTTCGACTGTCCAAGCCTCGGGTTTTTCAGAAAAAAGAACTTTCGTTCTCGCCCATGTATTCCTGAAAAGGTCGGAATGTCTATAGTTGTCCAAATCTTTTTCACTTGTCCATATACTATATGTGAAAAAGATATTTTTGTCTTTTTTTGATTGTAATAATTCGACAGAATGGCAACCGGGATTACTGACAATTTTATTCTTACTCTCCCTGAATATGGATTTAAAATTTTCGATTTCTTCTTTCCTGAAAGTCAGTTTTACGATTCTTTTTATCATTATGGATTTCCTTGTTTGTGTTCTTGTTAGATAATGAAGTGATTTGAAATTAGAATTTGCCTCGCCCCTCGCCCGGTTACTCTTCAGCTATTTTATCAATAGCTAAGGCAATGCTCCTTTTTTGTTTTTCATATGACATCAAAATCCTACTCTTTTGTTTCCAAAGACATTTTTGAGATGGCTTCTAGTAAAAAAAACAGACGATAACGTTTTTTATAGCCAAACTCAAACAGCTTCTTAAATCTACATAAAAAAATGACATTCCTATTATTTTATATACTTCGGAACTACCTTTGTCCCCGAAACTGGAAAAGTTACCATACTTTTCCAATATTCTACATTCAAATATCAAAACAGTAAAACTATGCCTAGTAACAAAGCAAGGTATATGAAATCGCCGGAGACTTTTATGCAATATGTCAAAAAGCGGGACGGCCATCAGAAGGAATTCATCCAAGCTGTGGATGAGGTCGTACACTCCGTATGGGAATTCATCCATGAAAATCCGAAATACATAGACCATAAAATTTTGGAAAGGATGATCGAACCTGAAAGGGTTATCATGTTCCGGGTTCCTTGGATTGATGACAAGGGGAATTTCAACGTTAATCGAGGATATCGAGTACAGATGAATTCTGCGATTGGGCCATACAAAGGAGGTCTCCGTTTCCATCCGAGCGTAGATCTTGGTATTTTGAAATTCCTGGCTTTCGAACAGGTATTTAAAAATTCGTTGACAACACTTCCGATGGGAGGGGGAAAAGGTGGTTCCGATTTCGATCCTAAGGGAAAGTCCGATAACGAAGTTATGCGTTTTTGCCAAAGTTTCATGACGGAATTATCAAGGCATATCGGTGCGGACTTAGATGTTCCTGCAGGAGATATCGGCGTAGGAGGAAGAGAAGTCGGTTATCTTTTTGGCCAATACAAACGGTTGAGGAATGAATTTACCGGAGTATTGACAGGGAAGGGTTTCAATTACGGAGGAAGTAGAATTCGTCCGGAAGCGACAGGCTACGGTTGTGTTTATTTTATGGAGGAAATGCTGAAGAGGAAGAAAAAGAATTTCAACAAAAAGGTATGTACGATTTCCGGCTCGGGTAATGTCGCTCAATATACTGCTGAGCGGTTGATACAGAAGGGTGCCAAAGTGGTAACCATGTCTGATTCCAAAGGATTCATCTATGATAAAAAAGGAATCAATGAAGAAAAATTGGCTTGGATCATGGATTTGAAGAACAACCGAAGGGGGAGGATCAAGGAATATGCAGAACACTTCAAGTGCGAATACCATGAAGGGCAGCGTCCCTGGGGAGTGAAATGCGATCTTGCTTTCCCTTCTGCCACCCAAAATGAATTGAATGAGGCCGAAGCCAAAATATTGGTCAAAAACGGTTGCATCGGTGTGGCAGAAGGTGCCAATATGCCTTCTACACCCGAAGCCGTCGAAGTGTTCCTGAAAGCGAAAATCCTATATGCACCCGGTAAGGCATCCAATGCCGGCGGAGTTGCTACTTCGGGATTGGAAATGAGTCAGAATTCTCTTCGTTTGCAATGGTCTCGTGAAGAAGTAGATGGCCGATTGAATCAAATCATGAAGGATATACATGCGACTTGTGTAGAATACGGAACCATTAAGAAAGGTTACGTCGATTATGTGAAAGGAGCCAATATCGGTGGGTTCGTAAAGGTTGCTGATGCCATGATGGGGCAGGGGCTTGTTTAGACATAGACTACTCTACTCCAATAAAAAACCCTTCTGCAAATTGCAGAAGGGTTTTTTATTTTCAGGATTTTTTAATCCTTTACTCCGGCATTCATCATCAATACTGATTTAAGGAATTCTCCAATATCACCATTCAGTACGGCATCCGGATTGTGGACCTTATAACCGGAACGGAGGTCTTTAACCCACCGATCATCCAATACATAAGAGCGGATTTGTGATCCCCATTCATTTTTCATTTTCCCTGCTTCCAACTTATCCCTTTCTTCATATTGCTTCTGCAATTCCAATTCGTAGAGCAGGTTTTTCAATTTCTGAATGGCTTTTTCCCTATTCATATGTTGTGAACGTTCCTCTTGGCATTCCGAAACACAGCCTGTCGGGACATGGGTCACCCTTACGGCAGATTCTGTTTTGTTGACATGTTGTCCACCGGCACCACTTGCTCTAAATGTATCCCATTTCAAGTCCGCAGGATTGACTTTGATTTCTATCGTATCATCAATAACAGGATGAACGAAAACGGAAGAAAAGGAAGTCATCCTTTTGCCCTGGGCATTAAACGGGCTGACCCTAACCAATCGATGGACGCCGTTTTCTCCTTTGAGCATTCCATAGGCAAAATCTCCGGATATTTCCATTTCAACGGATTTGATGCCGGCTACATCCCCATCCTGTCGGTCAAGGATTTTGACTTTGTATCCATTTTTTTCACAATACATCAAATACATCCTCTCCAGCATCGATGACCAATCACAACTTTCCGTTCCGCCGGCGCCGGCATTGATTTTCAGGATGCAATCCAATTCGTCTTCCTTCTTATTCAGTGTCGCACGGAATTCCATTTCCGCAATCTGTTCCACGGCAGTCTGATATGCTTCTTCCACTTCTTCTTCAGAACTTTCCCCTTCCTTGTAGAACTCAAACAGAACAACCAAATCTTCGACGGCCTGTTCCGTTTGATCGAATATCCCAACCCAAAACTTATGTTGCTTAATTTCCTTAAGGATGCCTTCGGCCCTTTTAGGGTCATCCCAGAAGTCGGGGTCCAGAGTCAAAGCCTGCTTGTCTTCTATTTTATGTCTTCTTTCTGTAACGTCAAAGATACCGGCTGAGATCAGCCGTTTTGGTACGGAGTACTTTTAATTGATCAGGTGTCATTTTTCTATTTTTAAAATTCAATACAAATGTATGAAGCAAAACGGATTTTACACTAAAGGAGTTCCAAAATTAAATCTTTAATAAAAACAATGGCTTCCCGCTTGATTGATGGTAAATAAAAGAAGACATTTGCCATATATAGTTTTCAGATGAAAAATGTAGGCCATCTTAAATTACTGGGCATCAGCCTAGCTATCGGAGCCTTGCTCTTGATATTGAAGTTCGGTGCATGGTGGTTGACGAATTCCAATGCCATCCTAACCGATGCCTTGGAAAGTATTATCAATATTGTTGCCGGGATATTTGCCTTATATAGTTTTTATATTGCCCTTAAGCCCAAGGATGAAGATCACCCTTATGGTCATGGGAAAATAGAGTTCATTTCTGCCGGATTCGAAGGGGCCTTAATTCTAATAGCGGGGTTGGTCATCCTTTATAAATCGACTTGGGATTCTTTTCATGAACATGATGTTTACCGTTTGGATTGGGGTTTGATATTGACGGCCATTACCGGTTCGGTTAATTTCATTTTGGGAATGATTCTCATTAAACGGGGTAAGGATATTAAATCAATAACATTGGAAGCAAGTGGGCGTCACCTACGTGCAGATGCCTATTCTTCTATTGGTTTACTATTCGGCTTGGGAATTGTAATGATAACCCAAATGGACATATTGGATAATATCATTGCCATTGTTTTCGGTGTCATCATCATCATGACCGGTTATGGTTTATTACGCAGAAGTATTGCGGGTATCATGGATGAAACAGATGCTGAATTGCTGAAGGAATTTGTAGTGGAAATCGAACAACATCGGAAAGAGGATTGGATTGACATGCATAATGTCCGAATGATAAAATACGGCTCGAACTTGCACCTGGATTGTCATCTGACCTTACCGTGGTATTATGACACCCGGAAAAGCCATGCCGTAATGAAGGATTTTGAAGATACGGTCAAGGGTTTAAGTGAGCAACCGATTGAACTATTCGTGCATGTGGATCCCTGCGAACCGATTTCCTGTCGGATTTGTCAAAAGAAAAACTGTAAAGAAAGATTGGAGGATGCCCGGAATAGAATAGAATGGACGGTCGGTAATATTACCGCTAATCAAAAACATCAAACATAACGATGGGAAAAACAGAACTGAAATACCTTACACAACCCGATCTTTTTGAAGGCGATGCCACCGTACTTTCCAGCGAAGAGGATGAGAAGGGCCTTTTTCTGATTACGGACAGCACCTTATTTTACCCACAAGGAGGTGGTCAACCCTCCGACCGTGGACAGTTTTTTTTCAAAGGAAAAACCATTCCCGTAGTTTTAGTTCGTTTCGATGAGGGACGGGTAAAGCATTATGTCCAAACAGAAACACCGGTTTTATCCAATGGAGATAAAATAAGTATGCAGGTCGAGAAGGAATTTAGAATTACAAATTCAAAAATCCATACGGCCGGCCATTTATTGGATAATGTGATTGAACAAATGGAAGGTGTAAATCTCCGTGGAGTAAAAGGATTTCATTTTCCGCAAGGCTCTTATGTAGAATTCATTGGTGATAAACCAGAAGACGTTTCTTCTTTTCTGGAGGAACTCAATCATGGCATCACTAAAGCCATTGAAGAAAACCATTCAGTTAAAGATCGTCTTGTAGATTATCAAACCCTATCCCAAATGGAAATTTCCATACCGGATAATCTTCCCAAAGACAAGCCGCTTCGTGTCGTCACTGTCGGTCATTTCACTCCGATACCTTGTGGAGGCACTCATGTCGATTGCTTACAACAACTCGGTTCGGCCACCGCACATAAGTTGAAATCCAAAAACGGCAGGATTAAAATCAGTTACCGGATCGGGTAAGTCCAATAAAAAAGACATGGTCATACTACAATAAGCAGTATGACCATACATGTAAGAGAAGGATAATTCATTTGTTCATTTGCGACCTAGTAATGCAAGATGATGGATTGGGGGGTTAGCCCAATACCTTTATTCTTCTGATTCATCTGTCTTTGGATGCTTGTAAACAACTGCGATCCCGAAATCGTCATTATTTGTGAATGACAACTCATAACCCAATTGATCTATGGGTTTGATTTTGATTTGTGGAATGAGTCCCA
>JAHDFN010000170.1 GCA_020628145.1 Saprospiraceae bacterium
CTGCATTTGGTCATCAACAATTTCGGAGAGGTGGTTTCCTTCCTTCTGTCTTCGGAGAATAATATAAGACATCAGCTGTCGTTTCATGGGGAACGCCACAGCCACGGTGTATAAGATCGACTTCGTTCAGGATTTCGCCGGTCCGAGCATCTACATAAATACTTTTTTTGTAAAGCGGTCGGAGGCTATGAATCGTCATTTTGTAAGCAACGGAATAGGATGCTTCCTTAGCATTTTTAGAAATATTATAATAAATCAATTCGGGTTGAGGATAGCTAGACGCATTTGGTTTTTTTTCGACTTGTCGGAGTATTGTTTGATATTCATCATCATCCCAGGCATACCGTTCGGATTTCATTTTCCGCAATGTACTGCTAATGATTTCTTCTTCCGTTTTTATATTTTGAATATCGGGTAATAGGCTTTCCGCTACCAGATTATGATTGGAAGCAAAAATATGATCATTGATGGAATGGCAATTGAGGAAAGCACCTTCAATGGGAAGGTCGTTTTTTGGTTTGTTGATAATAATTGTGATCTATTCCATTGTGGGTGTTTTGTTTGAAGATTTTGAGATTTTCTTTGTTACCTATTTGTTGTGTACGTATTAAGTCGGATAGAATGGCATCCATAGTCGTTCCGTCATTTGGCGAATATCTTCTCCATTCTGTTTTTTGTTGGGCCATCAGTTGTGAGGAAAAAAAGGCCAGTGTAATAATAAATAATAGAGGTCTCATCTTTATCGTTTTAGATTAAAAATTAGGAAAAGGATTTCGGATCGTAATTGTGAAAACATCCTTACCCTGTCGGATTTAGGATAAAAGTATGAGAGGGAATTTTCCTAAAAAAAACATTATTTAGCAAGGCAGGAAAGGGGTTGAGATGGGCTTTGTATTGTATTTGGAATTGGGTGGAAGTGTAAGTTATTGTTTGTTAGTATTTTGTGATTAATTATTTCTATTTCTTTTGTTACACAAAAATTACATTGTTATTTCATAATTGGAGAAGCTTTATAGTGAATCTATCTGTTTTAACAACCATTGATCACCCTCGAAAGGCATTTTTTCTAATGCTGTTTTTCTTAATTTCTCCCTTTTGCTGTCATCGGATCGGATGAGACGGAAAAGTATGTTGACAAAATCCAGATAAAATCTTTTCCGGGATTTGGTGTAATCGTTTTCTCTTGAAAGAAGTGTTTTAAAGGAATTGATTTTTGATTCTACGACATTAAATTTTTTTTTGTCGTAGAAAATCTGAATTTCCAATTTCCGGGCATCCAAATAAATAGGACTCTTCCTACTGATGTTAATCGAGTATAGCGAGTTGAGGCTTTCGCCGTATTTTCCTTTTTCGAATTGTATTATCGGATTGCAAAAATGAATTAAATCCCGTTGGAAACAGGTATTAAAATATTGCTGATTTTTCTTTAGGATTTTTTCTGCATCATTTATATGTCCTAGTTGTACTTTCGTCTTAAAGAGTACATAAAAAGAATAAGGGATAAGTAGAAAATTCCAGCAACCTGTCGAATTCATCATCTTGAAGCAGCCTAATCAGTTTAATCAATTTGTACTTTTTCATTAAAATGGTTTTAGGACATGTGGCACCCTATCTATGAATATTAAGGAGTACAGTCAAATGACTGTACTCCTTAATATAAATTCAATACAAATATTTTTCCAGTGGAGGGTCCCGTTTTATCTGAATATGACTTTTTTAGTCGCCGTCTTATCTCCTGAAGTCATCCTTATAAAATACATACCCGGAACGGCATTCTTTTTTTCAATGATAAAGGAAGATTCTCCGGCAGAAACCATCCCATCGTATATGACATCGATTTTCTTTCCTGTCAAATCAATGATATCGATCCTGATTTCCTTTTGTTCATCTAATTCCAATTCCAAACGACCCGTTTCTGCAATAGTTGTAGGATAAACCGAGATTCCTATATCTTCGGATAAATCATTGACCGGCGTAGCCGGATTGATAACGGTTGTGGAAGAACCATTCACATAGATATAGGTATCTCCCTCCTTTTTCCAAACTATGGCGACGAATTCCAAAAATGCAATATTCCAATCCGGAAGGAAAAAGAATTCATAAGATTCGGTAAAGGCATCTCCTGCATCCACAGCTCCTGTAGATGTTAAATCTCCAAAAGTAGAGGTCGTCAATGATTGCCGGATAATATCGGAATGATCTACTACGTTTATGGGTGTCTGCGTAGCAGAAACACCTTCTTCCACAATATAAACCGAAGTATAATAATCTCCTGAGGTGTTTTGGAAAAATTCCGTTTTCAGATTCACCGTACCATCGTCATAAACATCAACCGCTGCATTCACAATCGGAGATCCTGTGGCATTGTTGTCCACGAGGTTTTTGATTTCGGTTCTTTTGGCAGCAACAGAACCACTGTTCACATTCTGATCGGTATTGTCCACATAAAAACGAGGCTGTCCTACTGCACCGAAATTGTTGCTTAAATCCTGTCCTACCTGATCACTCAAGCCACCACTATAATGGGCTTTCAGCATTAATGCCTTGCTGTCATTATCCTCCATTAAATCTTCATAGAAAGACCAGCCCCATGTACCGCAATTGTAACACCAGTCTGCAGTTACTTTCGTGATCAGGGATTGTTGTTCCTGTGGGACGGTTTGAGCCGAAAGGCCGGAAATGAAAAAAAGCATGGATAAAAAGATGGTAAAATTCTTCCTCATCTGTTGTTGATTTTTAAATTAATGATTGAAGTTGTTTCAAAAATAATCTCTAACGCACAGCCTTGTTGTTATCTAACCGACAAAAAACAACATTTATCAATAAGGTTATTATAAAAAACACTTACACCCCCTACCTCAAAGTTAACTAATTAATAATTCTGATGTAAGAAAAATTCAAAATCCCCCTTGTGATTCCAATCCAGAAGCTGAAACCGCACAACATCAATTCCATGAAAGGAAACACCTCATTATCAAAGGAAAGAACAAGCTGAATTCCTTCATGATGTTTTAATTATTCTTTGAATGACATTTATATTATATAGTTTTCACATTCTGTTATTTAATTACGATATTGGATAACGAAGTTATTTAAACACACAACAATGAAAACATCCACATTCTTTCTTTTCCTTATTGTTTTGTTGGCTTCCTTAATCTCCATTGGAAATAAATTCCCTTTAGAAGAAAAAAAAGATATTATTATCGTATTTAAAAAACAGGCAACTCATATTTCGACATCCCATTTAAAAAATAAAAATGAAAAAGGTCGGTATGTTTTCAATCTTGCAAAAAACATAGCCGATAACGGTCAACAAAAAATCATCCTTGAAATTGAAAAATACGGCTTGGATTATACCTCTTATTTCCTAGTTAATTCCATTAGTGTAAAATCGGCAAATGAAAATTTCATTCAAAGGATTTCAAAATTCGAAGAGGTGGATTATGTCATGGACGATCCGTGGATCAAAATGGAAGATCCCATCAGAATCAATACAAATGATTATTCAAGAACTGAATGGGGTTTGGAAAAAATAGGTGTGGATAAGGTTTGGGAAATGGGAATTACAGGAGCCGGAGCTGTGATAGGTGGACAGGATACGGGTTATGATTGGAGGCATCCGGCTTTGCAGGGTAATTATAGGGGCTGGGATGGAACGCAAGCCGTTCATGACTATCATTGGCATGACGCCATACATGATTACAGTCCCTTGCACGGTACGCAGGAAAATCCTTGTGGATTGGATGTCCAAGAGCCTTGTGATGATAATCGGCACGGTACCCATACGATGGGCTCCATGATAGGCCGCACCGAAGAAATCGGCGTAGCACCGGCAGCCCAATGGATGGCCTGTAGGAATATGGAACGGGGATATGGTCGGCCCTCCACTTATATAGAATGTTTCGAATGGTTTTTGGCTCCGACCGATTTGAACGGTCAAAATCCGAATCCCGACTTGAGTCCTCATGTCATCAATAATTCCTGGGGTTGCCCGGAGATGGAAGGATGTACTCCTGATAATTTCAAATTTATGGAGCAGGCCATTAATAGGTTGAAAGCTGCGGGGGTTGTCGTTGTCGTATCTGCTGGAAACGGCGGTATAAACGGTTGCGGCACGGTGGGTGCCCCTCCTGCGATTTTTGAAAACAGTTTCAGTGTCGGTGCTTCAGATATTGAAGACACCTTGGCTTTTTTTAGCAGTAAAGGCCCCGTTTTGGCCGACGGCAGTTGGCGGATGAAACCTAATGTTACGGCTCCGGGAGTCCAAGTCCGTTCTTGCATTCCCAATGGTGATTATGCTATTTTTTCAGGAACGAGCATGGCCGGGCCACATGTGGCCGGGGTAGTAGCCTTGATGATTTCTGCCAATCCGGAATTGGCCGGAGAAGTGGAACAAATTGAAACTATTCTCGAACGAACCGCCGTTCCGATAAATTCACATACTAATATATGTGGAGAAACCGGATTGGATAATATCCCCAATCATATTTTCGGATGGGGAAGGATTGATGCATTGGCTGCGGTAAAAACGGCACAAGTACAAGCCTATGATTTTAATGATGAAAACTTATTCGTCTTCCCGAATCCATCCAAAGGGCATTTTACTTTTTTAGTACCGGGACAAGCCGGCCCCTTTAATATCCGAATTTGGGACGCATCGGGCAGATTACTCCGTATTGAAGAAAAGAATAATTTACATGATTCCTTTAAATTGGATTTATCCCATTTAAGCGGCGGTGTTTATTTTTATGAATTGAGGGAATCCGATGTTGTATATAAAGGAAAGATTCTGAAATTATAAAATCGTTTATTATTCTACATGATATTCTACAGTACAGGCTTCATACTTAGAAGGCATTTCGAATTTTCTGATCATCCTGTGTATTACATTCAACGGAACGACTTCTTCCCTATTCCTATTTCTTTTTAATAATTCCTTGTACGGTACTTCCAAATAAACAATTTTTGTTTTTGCCTTATAGGTGGTAAATAAATCGATATTCTTTTTCCTTAATTCACGGGTAATATTGGTTGCATTGAAAACAAAAGAAATTCCTTTGGCCAACATTGCCTTCATCTTATCCTTGGCAATATGTGCGACTTTCCCCTGTGCTTTTGAGTCCCTTGGAGAAATTTTCATTTCCCTCCTGATTTCATCTAAGGAAACCACCGGAAGTTCCGGATAATTTTCTCGGATAAAAGTATCTTTTCCTACACCGGGAAAACCACACATCATAATGACTTCACATTTCGTATCGTCGAATGGAATATAATCCGGATAAACATTTTCCTTATGGAAATAATTGAATTTCGCCCAATCGGTTTCAAACTGCCGAGGTAGAGTCCAACAATTCTGTTCGATGCAATATTCCTTAAATAATTCTACCCGTTCCAAAAAGTCGTCACTGCTTTTTGAAATCCGTCCCAAAACATCTGACCTAGACAATAGGTAAAGCCAGTTTACATTGACGTCCATACTGCATGCAAATAATTTTTTCTGTGGATTATTTTTATAGAACATCCAAATGGGCCAACCGTGATAGCGAACCAGTTTGGCTATTTGTTCACGAATGAAAAAGGGTGTAGGGATATTTCGATATAAAATATCCCGAGCTGTATGCTCTCCTTTTTTAGCATGTTTCGGAGAACGGATTTCGCCCTTTTCATTTACAAAGGTCGTACTTCTTTTTTCTACGTCATGTAATAATGCCGCAGCAAAAAGTATTTCCTTATCTGCTTCTGATACATCCAAATATTCTTCCGAGGCTATTAATTCTTCAATCACCATACGAGTGTGGATCGCTACATTCCCTTCCGCATGGAAAACGGGGTCCTGCGGCACTTCGGACATATCCGCTACCCAGTCGAACTCTTCTTCCAGATGTTCCCAATTTTTATTTTCGGAAATACACCACATTTTATTTTTAATTTAATAAAATTAATTATCCGGTTTCTCCCAATTCAATTTCGCCCTTTTCCAATTTCTTGTCCAATGTTCATCCGTACTCACATGATTTTCCCGAACATATTTAAAAACATTTTCTGCAAAATCATGCACAGGAAATTCCTTTATGTTTTTCGTCACGACACCTTCCATCGTAGAAGGCAACTGCGTTTCGGCTTCTATCGAATCGAACATACTCGACTCCTTTACGATTTCCAAAACTCCTTCTTTGAAATCATTTTGGTTTTCGGGTATAATTTCATTAATTACCGGCACAGTAGGCAGTTCGAAAAATTCAGCAATAAATTCCACTTCTTCCCACGATAACCATACATCCAAATAACGAATTCCGAAAATAAAAAAATGATTTTCCAAATCCGTGTATTCAATGGAATGTATAGCATATAGGTTCTCTCCGAAAATTTCCAATTCACCCAAATCGTTTTTCATCCAAGACCATCTTTCTTTGAGATATCCCGCCCAGGGATGTCGTGTAGGTGCGGCGTGGGATCTAGCGAACACCCCATACTGGTTCAGACAGGTATTTTCCCCATCCAATTTTTCCGTATGGATAAGTGTTTCTATTTTGGAAACATTTTCCCACCAGTTGTAATTAATTCTATCGTCGCTGGTAGTGCCGGGAGAAAAGGGGTAATGATAAGTACGTCCATATTTTCTTGACCAACTCATTTCATCCATAATTATCCATTAATTTAATCTTTATTCGACAATAAGTACTAGGACAAATTAAATCGAATAAAAAACAATAGTGCTTCAATCAAGCATTGAAGCCATCATCCTTAGATTGGTGATATGTAGGATAATTATTACACGACTCAGATATTGAAAGGATTTACAATCTCATCCTTAACCAATACAGTTATTGAAAGAATAAAGTTCCCGGAATCTCTTTTAGACCCCACTGTTATTTTATAATCAAATGTTACTTCATTACCTTTGCGGTATGCAGGAAAATCTGAAACGACTCTTAGCTTACTATAGGGATGATGAAAGAACGGAAAGGCTCGTTTCCATTCTTTCCACAGATCGTATAGCTAGGATAAAACCGGAAGGGGTTGTCGGTTCAATGCCTGCGTTTATTCTGACGGGTGCATACATGAATGATCCCCGTATGCATATTTTCATCGGAAAGGACAAGGACGATGCCGGTTATTTCAAGGAAGATTTACAGGCACTTTTCGGGAAGAAAACCATACATTGGTTTCCTGATTCTTTTCGACGTCCCGGCGATTTTACAAGACTGGAAACCAACAATGTCTTACAACGAACAGAGACTGTAAACAAAATTACTTCAGATGGAAATCTAGGTGAAATCATCGTCACTTATCCCGAGGCCTTATTCGAAAAAGTCGTCGCCCCCGAAATCCTACAGGAAAATAGGATTCGGATTAAAGTCGGAGAAGAATTGGATATTTCCTTTCTTATAGAAATCATGACCGAATTCGGATTCGAACGAACGGATTTCGTTTATGAACCCGGACAATTTTCCATCCGTGGTTCCATTATCGATATTTTTTCCTACGGAAATGATTGGCCTTATCGAATTGATTTATTCGACGAAGAAGTCGAGTCTATCCGTTTATTTGATCCAACCACACAATTATCCCAAAAAAATATTTCGGAAGTCAATATCATTCCTAATATCAATACCCGATTCGAAAACAATCAGAAAGTTTCTCTTTTAAAAGTACTTCCTAAAAATGTAGTCGTTTGGGTAAGGGATGTGCAGATGTTACTGAAAGCTTTGGAAGTCTGTTTTGAAAAAGCCATAAAATTGGCCGGTCAAATAAAAGTAGAAGATGATGACGAAAATAAATCCGCATTATTAAAGGATAAGGCTTTCGTCAAACCGGATGATGTCATCGATGATTTGGGGAAATACCATACGGTTATTTTCAAGGATATTCCGAATGAGGTTCAACCCGATTTGGTTTTGGAATATGATGCTTATCCTCAAAAACCATTTAATAAGAATTTCCAATTATTAATTGACGACCTTAGGGAAAAGGAAAAAGAAAAGTTCGAAAATTTCATTTTCGTTCCTCATCAAAAACAAGCAGAACGTTATTATCATATTTTCGAAGACTTGGATGCACAAGTCAAATTCCACCCGATCACAGCAGTCATACATGAAGGATTTATTGATCGGAATATAAATGTTGCCTTATATACGGATCATCAGATTTTCAATCGTTTCCATCGTTACAATTTAAGAAAAGGGTTTACAAAAACCAAGGCGATTAATTTGCGTTTATTGCGTGAATTAACTCCCGGAGATTATGTGACCCACATTGATCATGGAATAGGAAAATATTCCGGTTTGGAAAAACTAAATGTCAATGGACAGATTCAGGAATGTGTCAGATTATTATATAAAAACAACGACCTCCTTTATGTAAGTATTCATTCCCTACATAAAATATCAAAATATATTTCCAAGGAAGGGGCAAAAAAACCGGCGGTTAATAAATTAGGTTCGGATGCATGGCAACGAATCAAGAGAAAAACAAAAAAGAAAATAAAAGATATTGCCGCCGATTTAATTAAACTTTACGCCAAAAGAAAAGCGGCAAAAGGCTACCCTTTCCCTCAGGACGGTTATTTGCAAACGGAATTGGAAGCTTCATTTATTTACGAGGACACACCGGATCAATTCAAAGCCACCCAAGCGGTAAAAGAAGATATGATGAAAGAATATCCGATGGATCGTTTGATTTGTGGAGATGTGGGTTTTGGAAAAACAGAGATAGCCGTTCGTGCTGCATTTAAATGTATTGTAGGAGGAAAACAAGTTGCCATTTTAGTTCCTACAACCATTTTGGCATTACAACATTATAAAACTTTTAATGAGCGTTTAAAAGATTTCGGTGTCACCGTAGATTATGTCAACCGTTTCCGAACCACCAAGCAGAAAAAATTAATTTTCGAGGGATTAAAAGAAGGAAAAATAGATCTCGTCATCGGCACACATGGATTATTAAATAAACAAGTCGGATTTAAGGATTTAGGATTATTGATAATTGATGAAGAACAAAAATTCGGAGTAGCCGCTAAAGAAAAATTAAGAAATTTAAAAGTCAATGTGGACACTCTGACTTTAACCGCCACTCCGATTCCAAGGACATTACAATTTTCATTAATGGCCGCCCGGGATTTATCTTTAATAAAAACACCACCGCCCAACCGACAGCCTATCCACACGGAAATAAGAATGTTCAATGACGAAATAATAAAAGAATCCATTTATTATGAAATATATCGGGGTGGACAAGTATTTTTTGTCCACAACCGTGTCAAAACCTTACCTGACATACATGCGATGGTTT
>JAHDFN010000171.1 GCA_020628145.1 Saprospiraceae bacterium
GTTGATCATTTTACTCCAGATTTATCTTACTGGATTGAAACCTTATTGATTAATAAAATTATAATACAAAAGTAATTGTCAAATAATACTTTGGCATACAAATTGCAAAATATTTACCATAGAGAAACAAAAAATTGATTCGGTTAATATTTCATGGTTATGTTGTTTTTTTGACCGGGCTCTTTTAGAGTCCGGTTCATTTTTTTCCGATGACCTTATAGGTTTTTATCCGTTCTTTTTTTCCTTTCAAATCTACAGTTTCCATTTCTTCCACATCCACGATAGAAGAGACTTTGTTATATACGGTTTCACTGATGACAATGGAATTGGGTTGTTCCTTGGTTAATCCTTCTATCCGTTTCGCCGTATTGACGGTATCTCCTGAAACCGAATATCCCATTTTCTCCTCGGATCCGAGATTACCGGCTACGACCTCTCCTGCATTCATGCCTATTCCGATTTGGATGGGCCGCCTGAAACGGGGCTGGTATTTTTCATTCAGATAGCTGACTTTCTCCAACATTTCCAATGCGGAAAGTACGGCTCTTTGTTCATTATTCGAAGTGGAAAGGGGGGCTCCGAAAACTGCGAATATCTCATCTCCGATAAATTGATTGACAGAACCGCCGTATTTTTTAATGACGACTGTCATTGTCGAATAAAAGTCATTCAGGAAACCGACGACCTCCTGGGGCCCTAATTCTTCGCTGATCGTAGTAAAACCACGTACATCACAAAATACGGTGGTTACATACCGTAATTCACCATCGAACATACTCTCTTCAGACTTATTAAGAGCCTTGGCTACTACAGGTTCCGGTACATATCGCATAAACAATCTTAAAGTCTTTTCTTGCTCATTGACTTTCTTCCTGAGTTTGCCAACGAGATCTTCATTCTTTTTTTGTAATTCGAAAACCAGATTCGCATCCCTTCTTGTTTTGTACCCCAATCCCATTGAGAAAAAGATGATTTGTCCAAGTATTCCCATTTGAACCAAATGCTCAGACCAGGATATGTCAAAGAAACCGATCACTCCTAGAATAGTCAATAACCCCATTACCGAAAGGAATATGGAACCGATGGCAAAATATGTGGCAACCCTATCTTTTTTGAATAATAATGCTATACAGGTGATGAATAAAAAACCGAAATCAATCAGGAAAACATAATTTAATAAGGCATCACCCAGAATTAGGTAGGTATTGATATATATAAGAATGGGTAATAGTAATGTTTTGATGATCATCCACCAAGTCGTTACCGTATTCAGAAAGGGAACCAGTTTTTTGGTATCGATTAATTTTTTCATGAATAAAAAATACAGGACCATCGACATTTGAGCCGCTGCTATCTCCAGGAAATGCATTTCCTGAGGATATTCGGCAAGGAGGGTGAATATATGGTAATGTATTTGATCATGTAGGAAAAAAGCAGCTGATAAGACCGCCATGTAAAATGCATAATAAAGATATGCCCTATCCTGAATGGATATCCATAGGAAAAGGGTGTAGAAAATCATCATCCAAATGGCCGAATGGAAGATAGCCTGGATTCCCAAGCGTTTAAAAAGCATCTCATGCTGGAATTCCTCTGCATTTTGTATAGATAGATTGATTCTTGGTGGAAAATTGGTTTCATTCCGTAATTGGACATAGACGGTTGCTTCTTCCCCTTTTTTGAAGTGTATCTTTGCCGATTTTGAAATATCCGCTACATCTGCTTCAGATCTTTTAGTGAATTCGCCGATTTCCTTTTTATCAATCGCTCCATCCTGCCTTTCCACGTATGCGGTTATGTATTCTCCCTTGCCGAAATAGAAGTAGTATTCCCCGGGGTCGTCACATTTGAATTTATATTTTGCCCAATAGTCCTGTTGGGGGCGAAATGGCCTTTTTATCAATGGGAGAGGAGTGAATTCCTTATTAAGGATTGAACGGAAGTCCGAATTGTAGGGCATTTCTAATACTTCAATAGCATTTTTCGGATTAAAGGAAATGTCCTTTTTGTTCAATACGACTGTTTGGGGTGTTGAATAGAGTGTCAATCCAATTGTTAGGAAGAGGATTGACATTCCGAATCTGGTTAAGAATGGAATATGTAAAGTCGATTTTTTCAGTTTTCCCTAATTATGTGGACTGAAAGTAGCAAAATTGGACTTCTTTATGAAATCGTATTTTAGGGTTTGGATGATTTGGGTATTAATTTATAATATAATTTTACTCATTTAAAATTTTCTTTAGAATAGGATGCAAAAATAAAACACTAGAATCAATTCTTTTAAGACATTTGAGATCAATTATGTCAGGATTATTTGCGATAGTGGATTTGGAAACGACCGGAGGCAGGGCTGATAGGGAAAAAATCATTGAGGTGGCGGTAGTCCTACACAATGGAAATCAGGTATTGGACCAATTCGAATCCTTGATTAACCCAGAAAGATCAATACCCCATAACATTACACGGATTACCGGCATTACGAATGAAATGGTTCATAATGCCCCTAAATTTTATGAAGTAGCAAAAAGGGTAGTGGAAATAACCGAAAAAGCGGTTTTTGTAGCACATAATGTACGGTTCGATTATAATTTCCTGAAAATGGAATTCCAACGGCTGGGATATACATATACACGGCAACAATTGTGTACCGTGAAAATGAGCCGTAAGGCTTTTCCGAATCTGGATGGTGGTTATAGTTTGGGCAATCTTATCCGGCAATTCGATATCAAAGTCAAGGATCGACATCGGGCAATGGCCGATGTGTTGGCTACCGTTGAAATTTTTGAAAAAATCATTGCATTGAACGGAGATAGCACTGATTTCACCCAAATGCTGAAAAAAGGACTGAAGGAAGCCATACTTCCTCAAGGACTCGGCTTGGAAAAACTGGAAAACCTACCGAATGAAGCCGGTGTGTATTATTTCCATAATGAGGAAGGGGATGTTGTGTATGTAGGGAAGAGTATCCATATAAAACGAAGGGTTTTTGAACATTTCCGAAGCCGTAATCATAAAGCGGATAAGATGGAAAGACATGTAAGGGATATCTCTTATGAATTGACAGGAAGCGAACTGATTGCCCTTTTGAAAGAATCACATGAAATCAGAAAATTACGTCCCATAATCAATGTCGCCCAAAAAGGAAAGGGCAAACCTTGTGGAATATTAACCTTCGAAAACCAAAAAGGGTATCGTTGCTTTGATTTGGTGAAATTGACGCAGAAAAATCGCAATCACAGCCATATCATTGCTTCTTATGATAAGAAAAGCTTCGCTGCAATGGCCATGTTTCGTGTAAAAAGCGAATACCTCTTGTGTGATTGTCTGATGGATGGGAATAAAGGAAAGAAATCCTGTATTTATCAACAGATAGGACAATGCCCCGGTGCAGGTGTAGGAATGGAGGATACAGAAGAATATAATGAACGGGCGGATGAAGCAAAAGAAATCCTTTCCGCTGCCTATGATTACGATTGTATCATTTTGGACATAGGGAGAAACGAGGAGGAAAGATCGGTTATCTTGATTGAAGATGGGGAATATCAAGGCTATGGATATGCCGATTATTCAACGGGTGCATTGAAAATCGAGGATCTTAAAAATTGTATCCAACCTTTCGAAAATAATTCCAATATACCGGGTATCATTCGTACATTTATCGCTTCGAATCCCCAAGTGGAAATCATTAGAATAAATATTGATGAAATATAATTTATTAGGAAGGACTGACATCAAAGTCAGCCGGATTTGTTTGGGTACCATGACTTTTGGAGAGCAGAATACCGAGAAGGAATCCCACGAACAAATGTCTTATGCTTTAGAAAAGGGAGTGAATATTTTTGACACTGCCGAAATGTACGCTGTTCCCAATAAAAAGGAAACCCAGGGAGCATCAGAAGAAATTATTGGCACATGGCTGAAATCAACCGGGAATCGGGACAAGGTCATTATCGCAACAAAAATTTCCGGCCCTTCTCCCGGCTTGAAGTACATTCGTAATCCTTTGGATTTTTCAAAAACATCAATTATCAATGCGATTGAAAACTCATTAAAACGTTTAAAAACGGATTATATTGATTTATATCAACTGCACTGGCCGGAAAGGAAGACCAATTTTTTCGGTCAATTGGATTATAAACATGATCGAAACGAAAGATGGGAAGATAATTTCCTTGAAATCTTGCAGGCATTGGATGAACAAATCAAAGCAGGTAAAATCCGTCATATCGGAATTTCCAATGAGTCTGCATGGGGGATGATGAATTTCACTCATGTTTCCAAAATGTACGGGCTTCCTTCTATGGCGACCATCCAGAATCCATACAGTCTTTTGAATAGGAGTTTTGAAGTAGGAGGGGCTGAAATCGCCATACGGGAAAAAATGGGTCTAATGGCTTATTCTCCTTTGGGTTTCGGTGTGCTTTCGGGAAAATATCTTCTCAAAAAGGATCTGCCTAGAGATAGGATAAACCGTTTCCCACAATTCGCCAGATATAATGGCGAAAATAGTCGGAATGCTACGGCACAATACTTGGAAATAGCAAGGGAACATAATATGACTTTGGCTCAAATGGCACTGGCATTCGTTAATGACCGCCCTTTTATGACTACCAATATCATAGGAGCCACCACAATGGAGCAGCTCAAGGAAAACCTGAGTTCTGCGGAAATAGAACTCGATTCGGACATATTGAAAAAAATCAATGAAGTACATAAGGAAATTTCCAATCCGGCTCCTTAGATTTACATTAGAAATTGAAAAGAAAAAATCATGATAAAACTTGACAAGATAGCAACAAAACCACCTAAGAACCTTGATAGGGATAAAGCGGAAAAACAAACCAAGAAATGGTCCAAGAGGATAGGGGAGTTACAGGAATTGCTTTATGCCGAAGGTAAACATTCATTATTGGTTATTCTGCAAGGAATGGATGGTTCCGGAAAGGATGGCGGTGTACGGAAAGTCTTTAATTATTGTAATCATGGTGGTGTGAATGTCTATTCCTTCAAAAAACCGACCGATGAAGAATTCGAACATGATTTCCTTTGGAGGGTTCATAAGCTGGCTCCCAGAAAAGGAATGATAAGAATTTTCAACCGGTCTCATTATGAAGATATTCTCATCCAACGGGTACATGGTTGGATAGATGAGGAAAGGGTGGAGAAAAGGATGGCCGCAATCAATGCATTCGAGGATTTACTGAAATTCGATAACAATACATTAATCCTGAAATTCTATCTTCATATTTCACACGAACAACAGGAATTGGAATTGCAGGAAAGGATAGATGAACCGGAAAAACACTGGAAGCACAACGCCGGTGACTGGAAGGAACGCAAACATTGGGATAAATACAGGGAATGCTATGAATATGCCATCAATAACTCTACCATACCCTGGCATATCGTACCCGTGGATTCACGATGGTACAGGGATTATGTGATGACTAAGATTGTAATGGATGAAATGGAAAAACTGAATATGAAATATCCTCCTTTGGAAGAGGAATAATTCAGGATTCTTCCCATACGCTATCACCGGTCTTATTGATATAAAGCCATTTATCCTTAATTCTCGCCCATGCCAATCCATCTTTGAAAGGCATGGTTTCATCGAATTCGGGTTGGATGACAAAATCATTGTCGCTATTGATAAACCCCCATTTGTCCTTATCGAATACCTGGGCCAATCCATTTGAAAATGCACCGGCATCTTCATAAACGGGAGGAATAGAAACGGCTACCTCGTCATTGATGAATCCGAATTTACCTTTGTATTCCACTAAGGCTTTGCCTTCATTGAAATCTCCAATAAAATCCAATTTAGGATTCAGAACGATATCTCCAAACTGATTGATGACTCCATATTTTTCCTCTTGGGTGAAAACGGCATATCCATCATAAAACCTTCCTTCAGAATGCCCTTCGATGAAATCGAAATCGGGTTTTCTGATGACATCCCCTAATGTATCCAACAAGCCCCATTTACCATTTTCAACAAATACGGCTATGTCTTTCTGATAGGGGAATGCCCGTTCGAATTCCGGTTTTATTTCGAATTCACCTTCTATATTGATAAAACCCCACTTTTCATTACCATTTGTTGCCGGAGCCAATCCTTCCTTGAAACCCAATGCGTCAGAAAATACAGGCAGGATGATATAATTTCCCTTCGCATCTATAAAACCGTACTTCCCATCTTCAACAACGGCAGCGATACCTTCGCTAAAATCATCGGCCCATTCGAACCGGGGTTCGATAGACCAATTTCCCCTTTCATTAATGTATCCCCATTTTCGGACATGCTGTGCCTTACAAAGATCTTCTTCGAATAAACCTACATAATTGAATACATGCTTGAGCAGAGGACGCCCTAAAACATCCAATTGAGTCAGCTTGTTATTCAGTAAGATTCTTGAAAATCCATTGTGGAAATCTTCAGCTTCATAATATTGGGGTTCTATGATGATATCCCCTAAATTATTAATGAAGCCATACTTTCCTTTTTCTCTTATTTTGAAAAGTGGGTGGTGTCGCATGATCTGGTTTTCTTCTTATATACCCGAATTGCAAATATAAGTCAAAGTCATCATATGGAAAATAACCGCTTGAAAACATTTTAGAGCCTTCCCTAATTATTCATTGACCAGAATCCGGAATTCCTGAAGAATATCACGGTTTTGTTTATCGGATAAATAAGCAAAATCACCTTTTTTATTGATGATAAAATAAGCAGGTATCGCACTCAGTCCATAATCTCTTTTAACTTGAAGTAAATTCGAGGCATAAACATTATATCCATAGGGTTTGACCTTTTCTACTGCCGGTTTCCAAAGCATCTCGTTTTCATCTATACTGACATTCAGGAGTACCACGCCTAAATTTTCCAATTGTTTCCTCAGTGCGACTGATTTTCTAAAACTATTGATGCAAGGGCCACACCAACTTGCCCAAAAACTGACATATACGACTTTTCCCCGATAATTGGAAAGACTGACCTGTTTCCCATTCAAATCCTTAACGATGAAATCAGGAGCTTTCCTTTCAGGCATGTCTATGATGAAATCTCCATAGGCACTTTCTACTTGTTGGACATATTCCTGATAAGGGCATTCCTTTTTAAAGGAAGAAAATTTCTTCCTAGCCAAGTCATAAGAGCGATCCATGAGGTAGGCATTCTGCATCAATTCGGATAAAAGGAAATACTTTGCTCTTCCGGTTGTATTCTTTGCGATCTTATTATAATACTCGAATTCCTTACCGGGTTTATCCGAAATATGAGGAAGATTGAGGAAATGGGCATATGCATAAAGGTAATTCCTGAAAGCCGGATGTTCCATTGTTTTCCCATACATCGAAGCAGCGGTTTTCCTCAGTTTATAATGGTCGGCAATCCTATTGAAATCCGCTGTACTCAGATTTTTTCTTTTCATGATGAGGTAGGCCAGTTTATGGGTCTCGATGATATACTCGATATCCTTGCGGATGAATTCATAAATCTCAGCATGGATATCCTTGTTTTTCCCCTTGAACATCATAAAATCCATCTGTTGTTTTTTTTCGGATTCCAACCATTGGAAATATCTGGAAGGGGAGTGTGTCTGGATTTTTGAGAAATACCTATTGAGGAATATTGTTTCCAAATAGGTCATTTCATAAATTTGATACCCTCCGTTCTTGAATTCTTTTTCATAATCTGCAAGAAATTGATTGTTTTGGGATCCCTTACCTGAAAAATCCAATGTAGATAAAGAAGAATTGGAAGCATATTTGATATTGAGATCATCGCCGGGTTGTAGATAAAGCCTGAAACGATCAGAACCATGCATGATTTCAATAAGGCTATTGGAATGAATGTCAATAGCCGTACTTACTTTGTTATCCCCCTTGAGATAGGTCTTGTACAATTTATATTCGGTGGTATTCGGGGCTTTGACAAATACATTGATTTCCGGGTGCATGGGAGCAATGACTTCAAAATGCAGATATGTCGTAATACCTAATACAAGGGTATTCGATACAAGGCATAGAATGATGCTCAGAATGAAATTCTTCATGATCATGTTATGTGGTAATGTCTAAAAAATGGAAATCGGGATAAATGTGCCTTTAGCCGGACTTTATCATGATAATAAGGTCTGTTGACATACAAATTAGGAAAAAGCATAAAAACATAAAAATCATTAACAAAAGCAATACCGAAATTTCTTAATTCATAGAGAAGAGATCTTCATGTATTACAATATTTTCCGATATTTGGGATTATAAAACATAATGCCCTATTTAATTACAACATCTGAACCAATTGAGAAAACAGAATAAGAGTAAAACCATGTCAAAGAAAATCACCGTCCGTTCAGCAAAAGGAACCATCAAATTGGAGAAAAGCGATAAATTGGTTGGCATAAAAGCCAAAACTGCCACATTCGCTGAAAAAGAAAAAAGTGTGGAGAAAAAATCCAGACCCCACTTAGGAGGATTTGAAGTTTTGGAAATGAAAAAGAAAGGGGATGAATTGGATACCGAGTTGGATAAACTACGCAAAAAGAACACAGTTGATGTGGGTTCGCATATTTATCATGTGGAGGGAACTGACAAACCGGTTATCCCTACCGGAGAAATATTTATCGTTTTCCATGAAGGGACGAATGAGGAAGAACAACTCATCGTTCTAGATGAATATAATTTGGACTTGGTTGAAAGAAGAAGTCCTAACCGTATAATTGCCAAAGTTACCGCCCTGTCGAGCAATCCTCTTAAAACTGCTGCGAACATGGAAAAATATCCATTGGTGAAAATGGCAGAGCCGGATTTGGATATTCCTTTGGATGAATATGTCTTCTTCGAACCTGAAGATCATCTCTACCAGCACCAATGGCATTTGCAGAATCCCGGTTTTGTTGTGGATTTCAACAGGAGATTGAAAAAGGGAGCAGATGCCAAAGTCGTTGATGCTTGGAAAAGATTGGATGGTTTCGGAAGTGAGAATATCAAAGTTGCAGTTATTGATAATGGATTCGATTTGAACCATCCTGATTTGGAAGATAAGATTGTGGATCAATATGATTTATGGAATCAATCTTCCAATGTATCACAGGGAAATCCGGTTTTTACGCATGGTACTCCTTGTGCCAGTGTAGCCGTTGCCGGACTGAATGGTTCCGGTATTGTCGGTTCTGCACCCAATGCGAGGTTTGTTCCCATGAATGGTACGAGTTTCGATTGGAGGGCCACAGAGCAGATGTTCCAATATTGCATAGACAATAAGGCTGATGTAGTAAGCTGT
>JAHDFN010000172.1 GCA_020628145.1 Saprospiraceae bacterium
GCTAGAAGCCGTGAACTATATAGAGCATTATGGATTGAGGAGGCAAAAACTCTCTTCCGGGCGTTATGAGCCTGTAAAACCACACCATTCGTGGAATTCAAACCATGAATTGGGAAGGATTTTCCTCTATGAATTAACCCGCCACTCGGATCATCATTTCAAAGCGAATAGGAAATATCAGGTACTTCGTCATTTTGATGAATCGCCCCAATTGCCGTTAGGATATCCGGCATCTATTTTACTGGCCTTGATACCCCCGGTTTGGTTTTCATATATGAACCCTAAAGTAGAAACGGTTAGACAGAAGTTTGCGATGATGGGATAGTTTGTAAAGAATAAATTAACGGTCTTGATGCTGCCATGAATCAAATTTGTGGCAGCTTTTCTTTTTTCCAATCCTTATATGGGAATTTGATAAGGTTTGAATTGAAATATCTGGGATCCGATGAAACTTCCTGTTCAACCCAATTGGGAATTTCGAATGCTTCATCTTCTGCATCCAATTCTATTTCTGCAATGACCAACCCCTCGTTGACTCCACCGAATTCATCTATTTCCCATATGTGTTTTCCAATTGGAACCTTATATCTGATTTTTTGGATAATAGTGGGAACGCACATTAGAAGCATTTCCCGTGCATCTTCATAGGGTATCGAATATTCATATTCAGAACGGAGTAAACCCTTGTTCTTCCCTTTGATAGTCACAAAACTCTGATCCCCTTTAAGCCGTATCCTGACATTCCTATAGGGATCAGTACTCAGGTAGCCCTGTTTTATTAATATCCCTGCTGTATGGCCTACCATACTTTTCCAATTCTTTTTAACAAGAAATTTACGTTCGATTTCGTACCCCATATTCGTTCATGCTTATAATTCCAATGGTCTAAATTGTGATGTTTTTCAGTGGTAAAATTCTTGATTATGCAAGTTTTGTGATGGCCATAAGTGGCTAATTCCGGGAAACTTTTTAATAAGGGTTGTCATTTTCCATTGTTTTTGTGACATGTTAATAAATAATATATTTTGAATATTGATGTATCTTTTACGAAACTTAAAGAGAATCATTGTCGTATTCCTAATAAATATATAACATTTTTTTTGTTATATCAATGGCCTTTTGGATCTAACTCCGGAAGGAAGAGAGAATAAGAAACGAAAACAGACAGTCCTTCCTGGACTGCAACAAGGTGAAAACGAAAATCGATGGCATTACGAACACTCATGCTATCCTTGGTGATATTCCAAGGGTGGGGTAGTATTTGGGCTTCCTCCCTTATTGGGAAACCAAATGATAGTAATGGAAAGGAAATCTACTCCATTCCATGTGAAAATACATTTGTCACTACCGATGGCTCTACAATATTATGTAAGGACGGCCAATCTGATTGGTTATCATTCAACAATACGGGGAGTGAGCCGATAGGGACATCCTATACCTATTTTCTGACGAATTCTTCAGGAGACATCCTTCAGCAAATTACAGGTTCCATTTTCGATTTCGATGTACTTGCAACAGGAGATTATGAAATTTATGGAATTTCATATGATGGAACATTGAATTGGAACGCAGGTGACAATATCTCGGATGGAGCAACTTTCGGAAGTGGCTGTTCTACGGTTTCTTCCAATTTCATTTCCGTTTCAGTGATAATGATTGACCCGCCTGCCGGGAATCCAAGCCAAACATTTTGTGCATTGGATATGCCTACTGTTTCGGATTTGGCAGTTGTTGGAACTGATGTGGATTGGTACACGGATGAATTATCAGATACTCCATTATTACCGGATGTATTTCTGGAAGACGGCGAGGATTATTTCGCTACCCAAACTGTAGGTGGTTGTGAAAGTGGTAGCCGTTTACAGGTCTTGGTCATCTTGGAAGATCCGCAAACCCCAGATGGTCTGATTACTCAGGAATTCTGTTCCATAGACAACCCCACTGTTTCCGATTTAATGGCCAATGGTATCAATATCCAATGGTATGAAGAGGAAAATAGTTTTTCGGCATTGGCTGCAAATGTATTATTGGTGGATGGAGAAGATTATTTTGCTACCCAGACGGTTGCAGGATGCGAAAGCAGCATCCGTTTCGAAATCTATGTTTCAATAGCCGACCCCTTGCCACCGACGGGAGCAGTAACTCAATATTTCTGTACGATAGATGATCCCCGTGTTTCGGATATTGTAATAACAGGAGAAAATGTACTATGGTATGAAGAAGAAAACGGATTGACGCCCTTGGACCCCAATGATGTTATCCTTGATGGTGAAGACTATTTTGCTACCCAGACCGTAAATGGATGCGAAAGTGATAATAGAACCCAGGTAGTTGTCGCTATTGATAATCCGGCGGCTCCCTTTGGTGATACTGAACAATCATTTTGTCTGATAGATAACCCAACCATCTCGGATTTGGAAGTGGTAGGACAGAATATACAATGGTATGATACCCCGGGAAGCAATTCCGTTTTAGCTCCTTCGGTAGCTCTGCTAAATGGAGGGGATTATTTTGCTACACAAACCGTAAATGGATGCGAGAGTGATACCCGCTTCCAAGTTATAGTGACGATAGAGAATCCGTCAGCTCCCATCGCAACATCCCCCCAGGAATTCTGTGCCATTGATAATCCCATTGTCGCCAATTTGGTAGGAAGTGGGATAACCATGTTCTGGTATGAATCTGCGACTTCCCAAACGCCTTTATCCAATAATGCCAGCTTGGTGCATGGAGAAGATTATTACGGAAGTCAAATGATAAACGGTTGTGAAAGCATGGATAGGGTAATGCTGACTGTAAATGTCAATGACCCCATATCTCCTTCGGGAGATGCCGCTCCGGTTTTCTGTTCGATAGATAACCCGACCCTTGCGGATATATCCCTTGTAGGGGAAAACATCCTTTGGTATGAAACGGTATTCAGTTTGACCCCTATTCCGGCAACTACTCCGGTTTTGGATGGGGAAACCTATTATGCCACTCAGACAATAAGTGGTTGCGAAAGCGATACCCGGTTTGAAGTGAATGTGATTGTGGAATCACCTGCTTCTCCTTCAGGAAATGGGATGCAGGTATTTTGTGAAATTGATAATCCGACGGTAGATGATCTCAATGCAACAGGAAGTGGTGTTTTATGGTATGCCGATGCGGCCTCAACTAGTCCCGTTGCTGGAAATATACCTTTGGTGGATGGAGAAGATTATTTTGCTACCCAAACCGTTGGAGGCTGTGAAAGTGAAGAGCGTTTTATTGTTGCAGTTGAGATAGAAACACCTGTTTCTCCCTCTGGGAATACGAACCAATCATTCTGTTCGATAGATAATCCCTCTATTGCCGATTTGGCGGCGACCGGTAGTTCCATTCAATGGTACATTGATGCTACTTCTATGTCCCCTCTTCCTGTGACTACTCTTTTAACTGATGGAATGGAATATTTCGCTACCCAAACGGCAAATGGCTGTGAAAGTGTCAATCGCTTTTCTGTTGTTGTAGAAATAAATGACCCACAAGCTCCTTCAGGAAATACTTCTCATTCGTTTTGTTCAATAGATAATCCTACCATTTCCGATTTATTGATAAATGGTAGTACTATCCAGTGGTATTCGGATAATAACACCATGACTCCATTATCCAATACTACGCCTTTGATGGATGGAGAAGAATATTTTGCCACGCAAACCGTAAATGGATGTGAGAGCGATACCCGTTTTTCCGTTACGGTAGAGATTGCTGATCCGACTGCTCCTTCCGGAAATAGCACTCAGGTGTTTTGTTCTACAGATAACCCTGCCTTGGCCGATTTGACCGGTTCCGGATCAAACATTCAATGGTATTCGGATAATTCTACCCTGATTCCATTACCCAACAATACATCTTTGATCGATGGAGAAGATTATTTTGCTACCCAAACGGTCAACGGTTGTGAAAGTGATACCCGCTTTTCCGTAATGGTGGAAATATCCGAACCTCCCATTTCTTCCTTGATAATCGCAACGTTAGAAGATGCATTATGTGGAGCAGGAAGTACGGAAATAGAAATCTCATCTTCCCAGAATAATGTTGAATACATTCTTCAGGCCCTGCCGGGCAATACGGATGTGGGAATTCCCATACAAGGAACGGGCGGAACGATTTTATTGCCTACGGGAAATCTGACGGAAACAACTACATTTCAAATCCTGGCTACGAATACGGATAATCCCGATTGTCAGACCGTACTGAATAATACAATAGAAATTACAGTGGATGACGCTTCAATTATGGCTGATGCCGGAACGAATCAAATTTTATGTGGAGCATCTACGGCAACATTAAATGCAAACGAGCCTATAATCGGAGCAGGGAATTGGTCCATGGTTTCCGGCCCTTCGAATGTGATTTTCACTGATGCCGGAATGCATAATACGTCAGTTTCCGGATTAGTGGCGGGAACATATGAACTCCAATGGGAAGTTGAAAACGGAGCTTGTTCGGGAGCATCATCCGTAAAGGATATCGTAAGGATTGAAGTGGTCGAAATGATAGCAACGGCACAAACCACGGAAACTACAACGGTAGGAGGTGATGATGGAATTGTCGGAATATGTGTAGAAGGTGGTACTTCACCTTTTACGATTCAATGGTCTCCTGATTCTGGCAATGTCGGTAGCGTAGTTTCTGCGGATTGTGATGATTATTTTGAAATTACAGGATTGGCTGCCGGAACTTATGATATCGAAATCATAGATGCGAACGGCTGTTCTACGGTTTTGGGTAATATTGAGATTGAAGAACCTGATTGCTCGGATTTTAATATCATTTCCGTCATTTCAGCATATGAAACCTGCCCGGAAAATAACGATGCCACATTGACAATTGAAGTTGAAAACGGAATAGGCGAGCTTACCTATGATATAGGAAACGGAGTTGTTCCTACGATGACAAACAATTCGGACTACATGTTTGATAATTTAGAATCGGGCACCTACATGGTTACGGTTACCGACGAGAGGGGATGTTCTACAATCCATTCCCAGTCGGTAACCATTTTGGAACCGGATACTTTGAAGATTGAATTGACAACCGTAAACCCTTCAATGATAGGTGTAAGTGATGGAATTGTTTGTATTGCAATCACAGGAGGGACACCCCCTTATAACTTGACCTCAACTTGCGGTATTCCGGCTGCCGGCCCTGAAGCTTGTGGAGGGATGTATCACATTGCGGATTTGCCGGACGGGGTTTGTTCCATAATGGTGACAGATAATGTAGGTTGTTCTGTTTCGGATATAGCTGTTTTATCCGAACCGGATTGTGATGCCTTCGAATTCATCGATGTTATGGGAGAGGATTTGGTTTGTGGTAATGATAATAGCGGAAGTATTTTCATCGCCATTCAAGGTGGAGTAGCTCCTTATCAATATTCCATTGATGATGGAAATACCTTTGTAACTGAAAATGCGGAAAGCCATACTTTCGATGGCTTGGCTGTCGGAACATATGATATCGTGGTGATGGATCAGGCCGGTTGTAATTTGGAATGGAATTCCACTTTGACATTGAGTCAACCCGAACCTATCGTTACCGAATTTATAAATGCCGAATCTACCTGTCCCGAAGCGGAACAGGGTAGCGTAGATATAATAGTCACAGGGGGAGTGCCTCCTTATTCCTTGCTTTGGTCGAACGGAGAATCTTCCGAATCTCTTTCCGGTTTGTCTTCAGGTAATTATACGGTGACGGTGACGGATGATAATGGTTGTTCGATTATTGCGACCCATAGTGTAGCGGAATTTCCTGCTTTTGATGTCCAGATTCTGGTGGATGGGGAATCCATTGATGATAGAATTCTTTTCCAAGAAGCAGACGTGGATTTATTAGTTGTGACCAATGCTTTAAATCCAACGTATGAATGGACTCCTTCCGACGGACTGAGTACAACCGATGCAGCGGAAGTCACTGCCACTATTTCCGAAACCATGACCTATTCCGTCGTTGTTACATCCGAAGATGGGTGTACACAAACGGCAATGATTGAATTGATTTTATATGAAGATGACATAATCGTTGTGCCGAATACTTTTTCACCTAATGGAGATAATAACAATGATTTGTTTTTTCCGATTTCTACCGGAAATGTACAGGTATTGGAATTTCAGGTTTTTAATCGTTGGGGACAGAAAATCTTTGATGATCCCGAAGGCCAATGGGATGGTACTTTCAAAGGGAAACTGCAACCATTGGATACTTATGTCTATATCGTGAAATATAAACGATGAGCCAAACAATTTCAGGAGATATAGTGCTGATGAGATAATTTTTTTAAAAAAGAAAAAATGGGAATGAAACATACATTTTATTTTTTGTGTCTATCTGTTTTTTGTTCGTTTTCCTTATTCGGGCAGGATGCACATTTTTCACAATTCTATACGACCCCTCTTTTATTAAATCCGGGAATGACCGGGCATATAGAAGGGAAATACAGGTTGAATTTGAATTATAAACGTCAATGGGTGGGAGTGCAGAAAAACGGATTGTACAATACACCTGCCATTTCATTTGATTTTAATGCCCGTACAAAAAAAGACGCCCGACATTCCTTCGGTTTGGGCTTGGCCGTGGTCAATGATTTGGGCAGTTCTGATAATCGTTTGTCCAATTTGAATGCCATATTAAGTGGGGGCGGACATTTTAATATTGATAAGAATGAAAAACATTTTATTTCCCTCGGGATAGGTGGAGGTATTTCCCATCGGAGATTAAAGCAAGAGAATATGACATTCGCTTCGCAATTCAATGGACAGATTTTAGACCAGGCTTTGCCAAGTGGAGAACAAATGGAAAATACCGCATTTTCAAATATCGAAACAAGAGTAGGTTTGGTATATGCAGCATATCCTTCGGCAAAAACGATGTTGAAAATCGGAGGTTCGGTAATGCATGTGGCAAAAATGAAGGAGTCCGTTTATGGTTTGTCGGACGAAAGACCTTACAGATATACCGGTCATATGGAGATGTATTATTCGATAAATCCGAAAATTGCCATCCAACCTTATTTGCTTTTTATGTCGCAGGCCAATGCGATGGAAATTGTAGGGGGGAGTAATGTACATTTCACTTTCGGTTTTGATAATGCATTTTTTATCGGTGCAGGATATAGATATAATGATGCAGCTATTGGAACTATCGGGTTGGATTTTAAAAATATGAGAGTGGGGTTGAGTTATGATGTTACAACTACTGATCTAGGTGGTGTGACAAGGGGGAATTCCGATTTTGAAATTTCATTCCAGTATATCGGAATTTCCAAGGAAAATGCAAAACCTATTTTGCCTGCTTTGAGGTATTTCTAATTCCTAAATCATTTGATGATGAAAAAATATAAAACAAAAAAATCGAATTATTTTATCGTGCGAATGACGAAGAAAGGAAAATGTCAGATTGTTTTTTTCTCTTTTATTTTAATGATGTCTTTTTCATTGACAGCACAACCCGGTAAAGGGCAGCAATCTTGGTTGAGTAATTATGAAATAGCCCAGCAGTTATTAAAGAAGTCCAGTTATTATAATGCAACCGAATATTTGGAAAAGGCTATTGAATTAAAAGGAAAAAATGATCCTGAATTATTACATCTATTAGCTCGGACATATGAATTGGCAAGGGATTATGAAAATGCTGCCCTGCATTACGAATTTGTTTTAAGGAACGATAGTGATAATAAGTTCAATCATGTCAGGTGGAATTATGCCAGGATGTTGAAGCAGAGTGGAAATTGTGAGGAAGCGGTAAAAGAATTCAGGGTGATTGCTACTTCCGGAATGGAAGTGGATAAAATAAGATTGAAAAATGAAGTAGAAGGGTGTGAAATGGCCATGAGCGGAAAAGAAGCCGATTATAATTCATTGGATAAATTGGATGTAATTAATTCGGGTTATTCAGAATATGCACCTATCCCCCTTGAAGGAGGGGAATTGATTTATTCTACCTTAAAATCGGATGAATATATCCGTCCGGAAGATGAAATGCTTTATTCCAAAATTCATAAGACAACATTGGAAAAAAATGGGGAATTAATTGAAGAGGGTAGCCCGATGACGGAAATAATTAATAAGACGGGTGTGCATAATGGACATGGTACTTATTCCGATAATGGTGAGAAGTTTTATTTTACAAGATGTCCTTCCGGAACGGATAATCTGCCGGATTGTATGATTTTCGTTACGACTTTGGTAAATGAGGATTGGACGGAGCCTAGAAGGTTGGGAGTGGATATTAATCCCGAAGGAACGAGGAATTCAACGCCTTATTTTAAAGATGGAAAATTGTTTTTTTCAAGTAACCGTACAGGAGGTATGGGAGGTATGGATTTATGGATGGCTTATTTGCAGGAAGACGGTTCTTTTTCCCGTGCAGAAAATCTGGGACGGTTCATTAATTCAACAGGAGATGATATTTCTCCATTTTATGATAAAAAAAATAATAAGATTTATTTTTCATCCGATGGCCATCCGGGCTATGGTGGTTTTGATATTTTCAAGGCACATGGTGGAATAGGGAAATGGACTGCACCTGAAAATTTATCCCAACCGATAAATTCACCCGCAGATGATATGTATTTTTCAATTGCGGATGATAATGCTGTCGGATATTTTTCTTCGAATAGAAAAGGAACGGAAGCAGTAGATAATTCCACTTGTTGTGATGATATTTTCAAGGTAGGATTAAATCCTGAAGCACAGACAATTGAATTGGAAGGTATTGTTTACGATAAAAAAGATCCATTGAAAACACCCATGGAGGGAGCAAGGGTGGAGTTGTTGGAAATAAACGATGAGGGCGATTTGGACTTGGTTTCTTCCATTGTCACTTTTAATCAGGAGCCTTTTGCATTCCGAGTGGACAATTCAAAAAAATATGTGATTCGAGGAACGAAGGAAGGATATACGGTAGGAGAGGAAACCATCTTTCCATATGGAGATAATAATATCCGGAAAGATATTGGTGTTGAAAAAGATTGTATAGAACTAAACGGTTGGGTTTTTGGAAATGATTCCAAAACAAAAAATATTTTACCCGGTGCCACAGTGCAGTTATATGAAATAAATGATAAAGGTGAAATGATCGAAATCGAAAGGGTGCTTTCCAGTCAAGATGGGTACGAATTTTGCGTACCTATTGATAAGAAAATACGATTGGTTGCATCAAAGGAAGGATACCTCACTGATAGCTATGACATTTCTACGGATGGAAATTATGATAAGATCCGATATGA
>JAHDFN010000173.1 GCA_020628145.1 Saprospiraceae bacterium
ACCTGCAATTGAATATCTATTTCCTTGATCTGTCTGATTTTTTCCAATTCAAGATAATTTCGGATATAATTGACCTCCTTGACCAAGGGAACATCCTTTTCATTACATTCATATAACATATAACGCATCATTTCGGATAACTTTATAACGATTTCCGGTGCCTTATCTGATTTTTTAAGGGTGAGGGCGTAAAGGTTATTCAAAGTATTGAATAGGAAGTGAGGGCTGATTTGAGTTCTGAGAAAATTCAATTCGGATTGCATGGTCCTTGCTTCCAATTCCGTTTTTTCCCTTTGATGCCTTGCCCAATCCGTTACGATTTTGAAAATGGTGGAAAATCCGGCAACAATAAGATTGAGGTAGAACATTTCCGCCTGGTCGTTCAATAACATGGATTGCCTTACCGGAAAATTATGGAATTTAAGATAGAAGGCCATCAGTTTAATAGGGGTAATGATAATTACCGAAAGAACCAATAATCCGATATAATGTCCGAGTTTGTTCCACCTGAAATAATTCGGAATCAGATAGAGCAGGTTGAAGTAAACGATAGCGGCGAAGAAACCTACATTCAACAGTTGATCGGAAATAACGATGAGGATGTTTTCGCCTACACTTTGGGAAGCGTCAAGGTATATCAATCCGGCAAGGAATATCGACCAGAAAATGGCGTGATATACCACCCTTCGGCTTAGGAAATCGAAAATCCGATTGCCAATGTTTTTATTCGACTTGACGGTTTCTTGCATTAGATATGGAATTCCACTTCAAAAATAATGACATGTCCCCTTTGTATTAAAAAAATAAGATGAATCCGATAAGAATCGGGATGAAAGGACAGTCGCATTCGGAGGAACGTTCCATTCCTTGAAATTGTTCTATAAACGGGGTCTCAATATCCGGAAGTAAGATAAGAAGGCAATAGAGGAAATATGATTGGTGAATTCATGACGATGAGTATGATTTTATTCGTATTTTTGCCATCGCTTTTAAAATTATGAGGTAAAGGAATGATAGTTTATCTGACAAGGAGGGAACGTTTCAATGCAGCTCATAAGTTATGGGTGGAAGATTGGACAGAAGAGCAAAACCGGGAAGTCTTCGGTAAATGCTGTAATAAGAATTGGCACGGACATAACTATGATTTGTTCGTAACGGTCAAGGGTACACCTGATCCTGTGACCGGTTTCATTATGAATGTGAAGGAACTGAGTAGCATTATCAAAGAGGAGGTTGTAGAAAAACTGGATCATTCCAATCTCAATATGGATGTGGATTTCATCCCCAAAGGATTACAACCGACAACCGAAAACCTAGTAGTATTGATATGGCAACAGATAGCTCCTCATATACGAGAAAAGGGAGCAAGGCTTCATTGTGTCAAACTATGTGAAACAGAAAATATCTTCGCCGAGTATTTCGGTGAATAAAACGAACCGACTATTTTCATGAAAAAGGCTTATGTTTTTCCAGGGCAAGGAGCCCAATTTATAGGCATGGGTAAGGAGATGTATGATACATCCGCTATCGCCCGTGAATATTTCGATAAGGCAGATGACATTCTGGGTTATTCGATAAAAAATACCATGTTCGAAGGGACAGAGGAAGAACTCAAGGAAACCCGTATTACCCAACCTGCAGTATTCCTTCATTCCGTGATCAAGGTTTTCATGGCCGGTGATGGTTTTGCACCAACTGCCGTAGCCGGACATTCCTTAGGAGAATTATCTGCCTTGGTCGCCGCAAAAGCATTGACCTTTGAAGAAGGCCTGAAACTCGTCAGTCAAAGGGCGGAAGCGATGCAAAAAGCCTGCGAAATCGAAGAAAGTACAATGGCCGCCATTGTCGGATTAGAGGACAAGGAGATTGAAAGTATATGTGCAGGCATCGATGAAGTGGTTGTTCCTGCGAATTACAACTGCCCCGGACAGTTGGTCATTTCCGGTTCTGTTCCCGGCGTCGAAAAAGCTGTAGAACAATTAAAGGAAGCCGGAGCCAAAAGAGCCTTGATTCTGCCGGTACGAGGAGCTTTTCATTCTCCTTTGATGAAACCTGCAGAGGATGAATTGAAGACAGCCATCGAAAATGCTGCTTTCCGTACACCTATTTGTCCGGTCTATCAAAATGTAACCGCACTTCCGGAAACCGACCCCTCGGTGATACGTAAAAACCTTATCGAACAATTGACAGCTCCTGTCAAATGGACACAGACCATGTTGAATATGATAGAAGATGGTATTGAGATGTTTGTCGAAGCCGGTGGTTCGGGAAAGGTCATCCGTGGATTTGTCAAAAGAGTGGATAGGAAATTTCCATCCGATTCCTTATAGATCCTAACTTACAGGATTAACACAAAGGTTACTTTATTTTTTATGTAAACCATTGATTATGGTATGATGATTGATTAGGATAAATCATCATGTTTAGAAGTGGAACAACTTATCGGCAGGAGCCTGGTGCAGAATTTAATTTTATTTAAGATAAATTTAATAGCTGTTCTGTTTGAATTCTTGTTTTTTTTAGATTAAATTGCTTGTAACATAAGACATGCCCAAAACATATATCGCTATGAAGAAGAGTAAAGACAAAATTGCTACAGGCAACATTTTGTTGGCTGAACCGTTCATGGTGGACGGTAATTTTAAAAGAGCTATGGTTTTGCTATGTGATCATTCCGAGGAGGGGTCTTTGGGCTTCGTTCTCAACAAGGAATTGGACATCCCATTGAATGATCTGATTGCAGATTTTCCGGTTATAGATTGTAATGTATTCTTTGGTGGTCCCGTGGCTACCGATACGGTTCATTATATTCATAATGTCGGAGAAACCCTGGAAGGAAGTATCGAAGTGCATCCCGGCATTTGGTGGGGTGGGGATTTCGAACAATTGAAATTCAAAATCCTATCCGGGCTTGTCGATGAAACCAATATCCGTTTTTTTGTCGGATATTCCGGTTGGGAAAACAGGCAGTTGTTTGGAGAATTGGAATTGGGATCCTGGGTCATTTCAACAATGAAATATGATTATCTGTTTGAAGACGAGGTCAATGATCTTTGGGAAATTGGCATGGCTGATAAGGGAGATACATTTTCCATCTTATCCGAAGTGCCGGCGAGCAATGTACAATGGAGTTGATACCTTTGCAGGAAATGAACACATGAATAAAGAATTATTTCATTATTTTGGGATGGAGTCGAATTTCGACTCCATCTTTTTTTGAAGAAATTTACATTTTAGATTGGAAAACATGAAAAAAATATTGGATATCATTATTCAATTCTTATTCGTTACCGGATTTCTTTATGCTGCATATCAGTTGTTTTTCGTATTCAAGAATCCGGCGGGAGGACTTGTCCTTTGGGGGGATGCGGCCGAAATCGATGTGGACTTGGTTATCATCCGACGTCTGTATGCATTGGAATTCTGGTTGATCTTCCTCGGTTATTTCATATATCTGGCCATTAGACCCAAAATTTACGGCGAAGCCTATTCTCTGTCGGGGAGAAAAGATTGATTTCAATCCAATTAACACCGAATAATCCTAAACAAAATCCCTAAACTCCTGTTTCCTTGATAGATTTGTGAAAAAATCAGTTAAAACAGGTTGATTTTGAATCAACTTTAAGTAACTTTGCGTTACAAAGTAAAACAACCATTTTGTCAAATCTTAAAAACTTGTGATGATGACAAAGAAGAAAATGGGAATGGTAATCTACCGGTACAATGAAAATGAAGATTTGGAAATCTTCATGGTAGGTGATGGAAGCCAAATGGAGTTACCCCAGTCGGACTTTACTTCATCCGATGATTTTGAAGCAGAAACAGGCATAGCTGCTGCGGATAATGAGGATGTTATAGAATTGGATGGCGAAGAGTTCTCTCCAAAAGGAGGATTGAGGCATACTGCTATTGCATTGGAGGCCAAAATGGAAGAAAAGATCCAGAAATTCCTCCACATCAAAAAGGAAGAAGGTAATTATATTGCGATGAAGGAAGCGGTGAGAAAAGTCATTCCACATCAATATGCTATTTTGAAGGAATTGAAGGATATTCTCATGCAAAGGAATATCACTAAATATTTGTAATAAGATCAATAAAGGTTATCACGAATAATTGGTTATAGTGAAATTGATTTTTTGAAAATATACTTCATCATTCCTCTCAACCGTAGCTATGGCTACGCTTTTCGAGTACTTCTTCGCCTATTCTCAAAACCTCTAATTCCCCTTTCATAAAAAACTTTTCGTGATAACCTTTAATTTATTGGATATATCAAGTCTGCACGGCTAAGCCGTGCAGACTTTTTTTATATGTCACACGTTACTTTTGGTTTTTTTGTCGTTTTAAGTTTAGGGCAAAACTTATCCAACCGCCTTGTCAGGTGTTAGTTCACCTGACAAATGCTAGTGAAATGGAAGTGTGCGAGGTGAACAAACACCACGCACGGCAACTGGTTTTGTTTTTTGTCCTGTACTTATACGTCACATGTAACTTTTGGTTTTTTTATCGTTATATCTCTAAAAGATCAATGCGTTTATATATCATTTCATTTTTTATTTTTCTGGTTTCGGCATGCGTTAACCCTGAAAACAATCCTGAAAATCCTTCGACATCCGGAATAACCCATTCAATCCTTGAAGAAAAGCCTTCTTATTATTCGATTCGTACAATTGAGAATGCGGATGATTACCGGGATGCTTATAAAAAAATGACGGCCGGGATTATTTCGGAAAAAATGAATTTATTATCGGATTGGGAGGCAGGGAGAAAAAATACGGAAGAAGTAGGAAATTATTTTCTGGCAATAATGCGGGATTCCATTTTTCCTTATTGGTATGGAACGACTTGGGAATTTAATGGTCATACCGAATGGCCGAGGGAGGATGCTGTTGCTTGTGGTTATTTTATTTCAACACCCTTGAGGCAGATCGGTTTGAATGTAAATCGGTTTAAATTGGCACAACAAGGTGCTGCTCAAATTATGCAATCCGTTTGCGGAGAAAAACCTGTTTTGGCGACGACCTCCAAAGAAAAGTTATTCGAATATTTGAACCGACAACCCGAAGATGGTTTATACATTATCGGACTTTCTTTTCATGTAGGATTTATATTAAGGGAAAACGGTCGCAATTTTATTGTCCATTCCGATTATTTCCCACCTGTCGCCGTTTGTAAAAAACCATTGGAGACCAGTAACGCCATTCTGACTTCGAATGATTATTTTTTGGGAAGCTTGTCGGATAATCCTACGTTTTTAAAAAAATGGTTGAAGGGAGAGAGGATTCAAATACAATCCTGAAAAGGCGAAATTCTGAAAAAATGAAATCATTTTTTGGGTAGTTCTTTTTATACCAATCTTCGAATATTTTAAAAGGCTCCAATATATTTTCCATTAGAATTTATTTTTCCACATCATGCTTTCTACCGGTTTGATGGTACGGGTATTGTATTTGGCGTTTTTCTTTTTATTATAATAATTTTCAATATCACCTTCCACCATAAAATAAATTAATTGGCCGATAGGCATACCCGCATAAATCCGAACCGGTTGGACACAGGAGATTTCAAGAGTCCAAGTATTACAAAAACCTACATCTCCTTTTCCGGCGGTGGCGTGTATATCGATGCCCAATCGACCTACACTGGATTTCCCTTCCAGGAACGGAACCGAATTATGTGTTTCCGTATATTCCTCCGTTACGCCCAAATATAAAGTGCCGGGTTGGATAATGAATCCTTCTTCGGGGATAATGACCTCCTTGATGGTATTGTGTTTTTTAGCATCCAGAATATTATTTTCATAAACAGCCAGATATTTTCCCAAATGCACATCATATGAATTCGTTCCCAGAGATTCCGATTTAAAAGGTTCGATTACGATTTGTCCATTTTTGATGGAGTCCAATATTTTTTTGTCAGATAAAATCATGATTTATTTTTTAGCTGTTTATTTTCCATATAATAATGGTCCTGTCGTCTCCGGTAGAAATCAAATGATCATTATCCAACCATAATAAACGATTAACGGAATTGACATGTCCTTCATTTTTTAAGGAATTAATTTCCTTCAATAATGAAAAGTCGGAAGCATCCCAGATTCGTATGGTCTTGTCCCGGCTTGCCGTTGCAAAGATAGAAGAATCGGGTTTGAATTTGATATCATTAATGGTGAACCAATGTGCCGATTGTGAATGAACCTCTTTTCCTTCCCAAGTCCATACTTTCAGTCGTGCGTCCCGTCCGCCGCTTATGATATGTTTTCCATCCGGATGGAATGCCAATGCGAAAACGGAATTGTCATGTGCATTTTCCATCCTTCCGATGATATTCATCTCCTTATCCAATATATAGATTGAACAATCGCTGGAACCGATAACCATTCGTTCTCCTTGTATATCCATACATCTCAGACTCGTATGGGAGAGATGCAAAGTTTCTTTCGTTTTGATCCGTATCGGATCCCATTGGGTGAGCCGCCCCATTCCTCCGGCTGTAAATATTCGGCCGCCAATTTCTCCCATTGCAAAAATCCCTTGTTCGTGGTGGGCAATATTCTTCATATCCGAATTTTCCAAAGGATCAATCCAGTGGATTCCTCCTTCCATATTGCCTACGGCAATCAGATTACAGGTAGGGAAATATTTCAAACTGAAAATCTGGCTTTCGGTTTTAGCTATCAATCGACCCATTTGCGGATTTTCGATATCCCATTCCACTACCCAGCCGTCTCCGCCGGCGGATAGGAATTTTCCGGTGTCATTCCAATGCGATAAAGCATAAATAGCGGAATTATGACCGGTGAGCATGGCTTTTTTATCGACTTCTATCTTTTTCAATGGGTAGAGTTGATTATTTTTGCAAAAATAAATTTATATGCCGATATATCTGCACGAATCCATATCTCCTGAAGGAGAATTAGGTTTATGGGACATTTCCGAGTCTGTGGATTTCTTTCTGGAAAAGATTTCCTTGAATGCATCCGAAGAAAAGATGTTGGAACAGGTGGTGGAGCGAAGGAGGAAGGAATGGTTGGCCGGAAGGTATCTTTTGTATCATATGTCGGGTAGGGGAGAAGCTCCGAAAGTAGAAAAGGACGGCTTCGGGAAACCGTTTATCCAAGACTCGAAATTTGATATTTCCTTGAGTCATTCGGGAAGATTTGCGGCGGTGATTGCCTCTTCCAAATCAGTTGGAATCGATATTCAGCAATTCACGCCCAAAGTAAAAAGGATTGAGCATAAATTCATGACGGAAGAAGACAGTGAATGGATGAGCGAGGATTGTAATTTGGAACATTTGCATGTTTGTTGGGGAGCGAAGGAGGCTATGTATAAGGCGTATGGAAAGAAAAAATTGGAATTCAGGGAACATATTTTATTGGAACCCTTCGAATATGATGTAACTTTCGGTCGGTTTTCGGGTTATGTGAAAAAGGAAGATGTCGAAGAAGGTGTTTTTGTCGATATGTCCTTTGATATTTTTTATCGGGTTATTGAAAATTATATGTTGGTTTATGCAATCGAAAAAAATGAAAAATGATATAGCGAGTCTGATCGCCTTTTTAATCTTAGCGGTTTTACCTTTTGTTTTTTCATGCGGTGGAAATCGTGCAGAAACTTCTTCCGTTGAAGAACCGGAAGTATCTGGGGATGATTCATTTGAAGAATTTTATAAACGTTTCCATAAGGATTCCGCTTTTCAAATGGAACATATTACATTTCCTTTGCAGGGTTTGCCGATGATGGCGGATAGTTTCCTGATTAATTATGGGACCTTCTTTTACGAAAAAGAAGGTTGGAAAATTTTGCAGGAAGTGGATTGGGATACGGCTCAGAATTTTGTACGGACATTGGAATATACCGGCTTGGATATTATCAATGAATTTATCTGTACCCATGATAATTTCTGTATCGCCCGACGTTTTGCCAAATTACATGATGGATGGTATTTGGTTTATTATTCGGATTTGAATTATCGTGGTGGTGGGTTCTGAAAAAGAAATTAAAAATATATCCCCTGATTTTCAACTAATGAAAGTCAGGGGATACATTTATTGGTTTTAGTTAGTTATCTCCATCTTAATCTCGGAGATTATAAATTCCACTCTTCTATTCAATGCCCGGTTTGCCTTCGAATTATTTTCTACCAGATTTTTACTTTCCCCGTACCCCTTTATTTTAATCCTATTAGGATGGATGCCTTGACGGATTAAATGCAGGGCGACGGCATTCGCTCTTTTTACGGATAAATCCATATTATATTCTGATGTGCCTATGTCATCCGTATGTCCGATGATTTCCAGTGTCAGATTTAATTCCTGCTCCATCATTGATTTGATTTTTTCTAATTCCGAAATCGAATGGGAAACCAATTCCGCACTACCGTTTTCGAAAGTCAGATTTTTAAAAGTGTGAATCTTGTCTTTTTCGAAGGAAATTAAATTGTCAATATTTGAATTCTCGTCTTTAGAAAAAGAAATAATGGGTTTTTCTTCCTTTGTATTTTTGATATCCTCCTCTTGTTCGGTTTGTTCAACAATTTCCAAATCCTTTACATTGACCAATGAAACATCATCAATGAAATAATAAGCTTTGGGCAAACAATTACCTGATATTATTTCTAATGAATCATCAGGCATGAAATTACCTATGACTAAATATCTGTAAGGTTTGTCTGCCACAAAAGTACCTCTGATCAGTACCCATTTATCAACTTCATCCATTTGTTTTATTTCCGGATCGGATAAGGTGAATTCCATTTCTATCAAACCCGTGTTTTTGGGGTTCTCCACTAATTTTTCACTGAAACCGATTCCCATATGGCTCACCTGATACATTCTCATAATGGGCGAAGCCCAATATTCATAATGATAGGTTTCACCTACTTCCAAAGGGAATTTCAATTTGACTTGTAGATATTCCTTGCAGTGGGATGGGAAATGAGAACAACCGAAGGTCCTGATGCCGGCCATGAATTTTCCGGTTCTTGGTTTTTTATTTTTAATGTTTTCGAAGCAGGGCCTTTGGGGGTAAATCCTGTCCATTCCCTTGTAAAAAACAATATCCGAAGAACCTGCATTTGCAGAAACCCAATGTTTGGCCCAATTGTCAAAATCATCGGCACGGCCATTCCATTTTTGTACAATTCCCTTCACTATTTCAAAGGAAGGATTGGGGACCAGATTTTTCT
>JAHDFN010000174.1 GCA_020628145.1 Saprospiraceae bacterium
AGCCATACCGACAGCAATTCCGGATGCACCATTAATCAATAGATTCGGAATCTTTGAAGGGAGAACGGTTGGCTCTTTTAACGTATCATCAAAATTAAGGGCAAAGTCAACGGTTTCCTTGTCCAAATCCGCTAAAATCTCATCGGTAATCCTTTGCATCCGGGCTTCGGTATAACGCATGGCTGCGGGGCTGTCACCATCCATAGAACCAAAATTCCCCTGACCGTCCACGAGTGGATACCTTAGGGACCAATCCTGAGCCATACGGACCATCGTATCATATACGGATGAGTCACCATGTGGATGGTATTTACCCAATACCTCCCCTACGATACGGGCGGATTTCTTATGGGATTTGTTATAAGTCAGCCCTAGTCCTGACATACCAAAAAGCACTCTTCTGTGTACGGGCTTTAAGCCGTCCCTAACATCGGGTAATGCTCTGGAAACGATTACAGACATAATCGATGTATGCGGTTTTCATTTCCTCTTCCAAACTGATTGGAATAATCCTCTGAGAAGCCATTCAAATTATGATTTGCAATATGTTTTTGAAAATTCAATGCAAAGATACGAAAACATGAGGGTTTAAGGAAATTTTCACATAGTTTTAAAAGCGGGTATTTTCATTTTAAATCCTTGTAAATCAATAATAAATGCAATATGATTTTATATAATTGAAATTAAACCTTACTTTTGGCTTACATCATAGCCCAATGTGCTTACAAATTAGTTGTGGATTGCTTAATTTTGTTATTGATATTAAGCTTGGATAAGGCTGTTTACATCAAAAACTATATATGTTATGAAAGCTTGGTTTTTATCTTTATTCCTACTTTTTCCATTTTTTTCCCAAGCACAATTGGAATTAGGAGGTACTGTTGGCGCATCCAATTATTTAGGGGATTTGGCTCCTTCAGGATTATGGACAAGCCTGGGAGAAATGAATTTTTCGGCAGGAGTATTTGCTAGGTACAATGTAGGCAAATGGTTCAGTGCGAGAGGATCATTCAATTATGCGAAAATATCCGCTGATGACGGGAACGCTAAAAATAATGACTTTAAGAACTACCGGAATTTGAATTTCCGTTCCAATATCTTCGAGTTCGCACTGACGGGGGAATTCAACATATTAGGCTATGCTCCTTATAATTTGGAAAGAACCTTCTCTCCTTATGTATTTGCCGGAATAGCCGGTTATAAGTTCAATCCTCAGGGTAATCTAGAAGGAACATGGCATAGTTTGCAACCTTTGGGTACCGAAGGCCAAGGAATGACAGACAGGCCTGCAAAATACAAGACTTTCCAAATGTCCATTCCTATAGGAGCAGGTGTTAAATATGCCATCAATGATTTATGGAATATTGGGGCTGAAATAGGATTCAGGAAAACATTTACCGATTATCTGGATGATGTGAGTACCATTTTCATCAATCCTACGGAATTGGCAGCAGCCAATGGTGAGTTGGCTGGAGAAATATCTTGGGGTGGAGATTTATTGAACCCCGATGTTCAACCGCCGGCAACCGGTGCTGGACGAGGAGATGCAACTGATAAGGATTGGTATATCATATCCGGTATTTTCCTTTCATATAATTTTACCGATAATGGTTTGGTTGGTAGCCGAGGCAGGAGTCGAGGTAAGAAAGGATGTCCTACTTTCTAAAAGTACCAACTTTAATAATTTCTCTAACACTAAGGGCCTCGGATTTATTCCGAAGCCCTTAGTGTTTTTAAAACAGATTGGCTTACATTAAAAGAAGCATTTGTCTTGGACAACTTATTGCTCAATTCCTGATATCCCTGAAGGATTTTTTTTCTATTTCCCTCCTCAAGTATTTCCTTGGTTTTATTTATCAGCATATCGCCATTCAAATCCCCCTGAATCAATTCCGGTACAAGTTCCCTATCCAGAATGAGGTTGACAAGAGATATATATGATATGTTTTTTACTAATCTTTTGGCAATTTGATAGGAGATCGGATTCCCTTTGTAACATACAATCTGGGGGACTTTGAAGAGTGCTGTTTCCAATGTGGCGGTTCCTGAAGTAACCCATGCAATATGTGCCGATGACAATAAACCGTAAGTGTTGTTTTCCTCTAATTTGACCGGGGCTTTTCCGATCAATTCCTGATAAAATGTTATCGGGATCGAAGGAGAACAGGCCAAGTGGAAATCGAATTCCCGGAAATGATGGATTTGCTTCAGCATGACAGGTAGAATCTTTCCAATTTCCTGCTTTCTACTCCCGGGTAATAAGGCAAATATTTTCCGATCCGAATTTATCTTTTTGAATGTTTCTTTTTTGATTTCATCCAATAATGGATGTCCTACGAATTCTACATGATATCCGAATTTTCGATAGAATTCCTTCTCGAAGGGCAGGATGACATACATTTTTTCAGCTACCTCCATCAAGGTATGTATCCGTTGGGTTTTCCATGCCCAAATTTGTGGAGATATATAATAAAATACTTTGATGCCTTTGGATTTGGCCCACTTGGCCATCCTAATATTGAATCCGGGATAATCAATTAGGATTAGGGCATCGGGGTTGTATTCTGTAATATCGTTTTTGCAGAATGATATATGATTCAATATGGTTTTGAGATTCATGACCACTTCAATGAATCCCATAAAGGCCAATTCGCGGATATGCCTCCTGGGGAATATGCCGGAAGCCTTGTGCATTTTATCTCCTCCGAAAAACCTGAAATCAGCTTCCTTATCCGATTGGCTAAGTTCGTTTATCAGGTTGGCTCCGTGCATGTCGCCGGAAGCTTCACCGGCTATGATATAATATTTCAAAATCCTAAATTAGAATTTGAATACTCCGAAATAAAATGCCCATCCGAATAATAAGGCCAAGGTTGCTACACCCACTCCCCTCATCATATAATCCCAACGCCTGTTTTTGGAGTAATGGAATGGGATTAAGTTCAGACAGATAGAAGTGAGTACTCTTGTCTTGAAGGTAAATTGGAATACATTTCCGAATCTATCCGTTACATCTGATAGATAAAGGATATAATTGATCCCCATCCAAATCAGCATACCGATTAGGGGGAGAACCAAAGAAACCAAGACACCGAAGATTATAGAATTCCTTTCCATTTTATAATTCCGTTAAACCTGACAATATTTTTTGTTCCAACGATTCATTGTGTGTCAAATCATGATAGGTAGGAACGATGGAAACATAACCGTTTTCCAATGCATTAATATCTGCATCTTCCCTTGGATCTTCATTGACAAAACGACCTGTCATCCAATAGTATTTTTCTCCTCTGGGATTCGTTCCTTCCTGAAATTCCTCAATCCAACGGGCTTTAGCCTGGCGACACAATTTTATGCCCTGGATGGTATCCGTCCGAGGAAAATTGACATTCAAGAGATTCGTTCCATTCAGGGGATTATCCAATGCCCATTGGGAGATGGATTTCACATAAGGCATACAAGGAGTAAAATCGGCTTCGAAAGAAAAATCACAAAGGGAGAATCCGATGGATTTTATTCCTTCCAGCGATGCTTCCATTGCTGCAGACATCGTACCCGAATAAATGACATTGATGGATGCATTGGAACCATGATTGATACCGGAAACACAGAGATCTATATTTCTGTGTTTAAGCACCACATTACGAGCGATTTTGACACAATCGACCGGGGTTCCCGAGCATTCGTAAGAAATAATATCATCAAAAACATCCACCTTTCGGATTCTGATAGGATCGGTAATGGTGATGGCGTGGCCCTTTGCGGATTGGGGTGAATCCGGCGCCACAACGACTACTTCTCCTAAAGTACTCATCGCTTCTACTAAGGATCGGATTCCGGGAGCAACGATTCCGTCATCGTTGGTGACCAATATCAATGGTTTCATATATTCGAATATATTAGGGAAGCAAAGGTAAGATTAAGTAACGGACTTTGAAAACGCCTTTATTCATTGGTATCATCGATGTTTTTGATAAAATCGGAACACATTTCCATGATGTCCGGAAAAAACAAGTTGAAATAACGATTGAAGGTATCCATATCGGTTTTTAGGGTATGGACGGCATTTTCAAAATTGTCAGGGAATCGGCTTCTTTGTTTTACTCTTAGGAATACTTTGTGTAGTTGCTCCAAATCCCCATAGCCTAATAGCCAATTATGCCGAATCATCATTCGGGTTTTTTCCAAATGCCTTTCCGGTATGAATGCCTCGTTTTCTTGAATTATACCATATGACCAGTCTGCAAGATGTTGAAGTTGGCCTTCGGAATATTTATCCCAATTGATGAATAGCAAATAATCGAAAAAAATATCTGCTACAACAGGTGAGTATTTATGATGAAGAGGCTCCAACCGGGTTACCATTTGTAGGACAGCAGGATGTTTATCGGTAAAAACATCAATCTTACGATGCAACTCTACCCCTTTGCGTAATCTTTCCGGCAAGGCACGGTATTCCTTGTTCCTGATGAGATCCCCAAGGAAATTGCCCATCATGATTTCAGGGTGGCCCCGGGAAAGGAAAATATGAGCTAGATAATTCATCGAAAGAATTTGATGGCAAGGTACGGCCTAATATCATATATTTGCAACCTGTTTTCAAGGGACTGTTATGAAACGGTTTTTTCTTTTGATAAATTTTTATTGAAATGGCTTTAAAATGTGGTATCGTCGGTCTTCCTAATGTAGGTAAATCGACATTATTCAATGCATTGACATCGGCAAAGGCACTTGCTGCAAATTATCCTTTTGCGACCAAGGAACCGAACGTTGGTATTATTACGGTACCGGACAATCGGTTGGATAAGCTGGCTGAACTGGTGAACCCTAAAAGGGTGCAGCCCACAACGGTTGAAATAGTCGATATTGCCGGTCTGATTAAAGGTGCTAGTAAGGGGGAAGGATTGGGCAATCAATTTTTGGGAAACATCCGGGAAGTGGATGCCATTGTGCATGTGGTTCGGTGTTTTGAAGATGGTAATGTCGTACATGTTGATGGTGCAGTGGATCCCATCCGGGACAAGGAAACCATAGATATGGAACTTATACTCAAGGATATTGAAACCGTTGAAAAACGCCTTGAGAAGCTCAGGAAGAATGCGAAAGCCGGGGAGAAAAAGGCGGTTAGACTAGTGGAAACAGGGGAAGCGATCCTGTCTCATTTGGAGTCGGAAAAACCGGCTCGGAGTTTCGAAATGGATGATGATCAAAAGGACTTGTTCCATTCCATGATGTTATTGACAGCCAAGCCGATACTGTACGTTTGCAATGTGGATGAGGAATCAGTTCATGAAGGAAATGAGCATACAAAAAAATTCAGTGATGCCGTAAAGGATGAAGGAGCGGAAGTGATCCTTATCAGTGCGGGTATCGAAGCCGATATTGCCGAATTGGAAACCAAGGAGGAAAGGTTGGAATTCCTGAATGATATGGGTTTGAACGAGCCGGGAGTTAATAAGCTGATTCATTCCTGTTATCGTTTATTAAACCTCATTACTTATTTTACGGCCGGTGAAAAAGAAGTCCGTGCTTGGACGGTCACAAAAGGTTGTTTGGCTCCGCAAGCCGCAGGTGTTATCCATTCTGATATCGAGCATGGATTCATACGTGCCGAAGTCATCAAGTACGATGATTATATTACGCTTGGCTCGGAAGCAGCAGTGAAGGAATCCGGAAAAATGGGTGTGGAAGGAAAAACATATGAAGTCCAGGATGGTGATATTATGCATTTCAGGCATAATTCGTAATTGATTTTTGGGAATTAAAAAACGCCCTGATGTAATATTACATCAGGGCGTTTTTTAATTATTTCAATTTTATTTTGGTGGGTTCTTCATATTCGAAGGGAACGGTAAATGTTTTACCGAACACTTTTACTTTTACAGTACCATCCATTTTCAAATCAACTTCCCCTTTACCCAAGACACTTCTTGCCAATGAGCCTGCATTTCCGATAATTCGTTGTAATGAAATAGACGTTTCGAGAGGAACGGAGAAATCGGAACGTTTGGGTACTTTGGCAGTTTTTATTTGAGCCAATTCAGCATATTTGACACCATTGATGAGTACATCGCATTCCAAATATTTCACCTTGGCCCCTACCCTTCTGGGATTATTGAGGATCGCATCTGCATTGACTTTGACTATACCTTTGGCATTGACGGATTTAAGTTTGATATTTTTAATTTCCTTGAAGGTTATTTCCTTGGAGCCACCACAAGAAAAAAGAAAAAGAATACTCAAGAATAATAGTAATGTTCTGTACATGATCCGCTATTTGAAAGTCCGAATTCAAAATTAATGAATTCGGACTTTCAAAGGATGATTTATTGAATCTATTTTAAGATTATTTGATTTTACCTAAATCAACAACAAAACCATCTACCTTTTTTGCTTTTAAACTGTTCTTGTAACTATTGGCAATGCCTTTATCCGGGAACGGCCCCAATAACAATTTATAATTAGGTTGGTCATTGGCTCCCTTCGTTACATGGATTAAAATATTCTTGAACCATTTTTTTTGCAATTTATCGACTTCCAAAATCACATTATCAGAATCATTCAGGTTCATGACTTGTACAGCATAACCTTCCTTGCTGGGTCTTACGGCTTTGATTTGATAAACTTCCAAATCCTTGGCCGGTTGAACGGCCGTTACAAAACCCTTGACCCCTTTTTTGGCTGCACTTTTTGCATAACTGGAAGCAGAAGCCCTTTCTTCGAATGGCCCTATGATAATTTTATAAACGGTTTTATCTCCTTGTTTTGCACGGGTCAGCATAATCTTACTGAACCAGTTTTCCTGTAATTTTGCAGTTTCTTTTAAGACGTTATGTAATTGGCTATAAGTACCGACCTGAACGCCATACCCCATTTCCTTTGGGGTAAAAGTAGAAGCCTTGTATAAATCGAAAATCTTATAACCCTTATCTTTTATCGGGGTTAATTCATTAGCAGCCAATTCGTCATCCTTATTCTCATCCGATTTATTATTTTCGGCAACATTTTCTTTTGCCTTTATCCCCTCGTCTTCCTTTTTAGGATCTTCTTCTGTAATTCTATCTCCGGTTTCTTCATAATTATCAGGAATTACCTTAGGCTCATTTTCCGGTTCGGGTGTACTTGCATCAACAACAGCTAAAGAAGGATCGGGACTTTCCTTTATTTCGGAATCCTCAATATAATCCCCTTCTTTTTCCACTTCGATCTTTACGTTTGCTTTTTTATCTTTAATCGCAATAACTTGAGAAGCTGCACCGGATAATTCAACGACATATCCCTTTATGAAAGGGCCTCTGTCAATCACCTTTACCATCACAGATTTATTATTATCCATATTGGTCACTTTTATAATTGAACCGAAGGGCAAAGTCTTGTGTGATGCGGTATGTTTTGTCTTGTCATAAATTTCTCCTGAAGCCGTTTGGCTTCCCTGGTATTCATCAGAAATCACAGTACCGTAACCATATTCGGTTTTGCTTTCCGCCCATGTGGTAGAAAGGGAGAAAAAAGTAAAAACAAATGCGAATAAAATTCTCATAACTTTTGTGTATTAGTCAAAAATGCATGTTTTATTTATCTTAGAATGAAAAACATCCTTTCAACCTCCTAACGAAAAGATGGTTTGTTCATTCATAATACAATGTAAATTTCAGTAAATTTTATCAAAAAGTCGAATATTCATACTTATGGTTTCCTTAATTAAGAGGAAATTGACAGTTTTACAGTCTATAGAATCAAAAAGAGATGACAAATAAGGAAATAGCTACATTTTTCAATGATTTGGCAGCGATCATGGAATTGCATAAGGAAAATCCGTTTAAAATCAAATCCTACCGGAATGCTTATATTCAATTGAGAAAATTAGATCGCCCCCTTTCGGAAATGTCGGAAGAAGAAGTGTCTTCCTTGAAAGGTATAGGAAAAGCCATTACTTCGAAAGTATTTGAAATCATCGAAACACAAAGCCTTAAAACCTACGAAAGCTATAAGGAAAAAACACCATCCGGAATTTTGGAAATGTTGAAAATAAAAGGTTTCGGACCATCAAAAATCAGAGTGGTTTGGAAGGAATTGGGGGTGGAAAACGTAGGAGAACTTTTATATGCCTGTAATGAAAATCGGTTAATCAGTTTAAAGGGATTTGGAAAAAAAACACAGGAAGAATTGATTCATAAAATTAATTTCTTTTATAAATCCAAAGATAAATTCCTTTATGCTTCAATTGAACATACAGCACTTGAATTAAAAGGAAAACTAGAGGAAATTTTTCCTGAAAACACAATCGATATTGGTGGAAGCCTGAGAAGAAAATGTCCAATCGTTGACGGAATTGATTTATTAATCGATAATCCTAATCCTGAAAAAATTAATCAACTGGGTATTCCGGACATTCAAAAAAAGGGAAATTGTTTCTTTGGGAAAACAGAAGATGGATATCCGGTGAACATTTGGTTTTGCCAACCAGAAGAATGGGGTTCCAAATTATTCAGATATTCGGTCACCAAGGAATTTGTCAATTCATTTTTAGAAAAGACAAAAGAAAAAGATTTTACCGGATTAAAAACCGAAGAAGACATATTTAAAAAAGCAGGGCTTCCCTTTATTGTTCCGGAATTAAGGGAGAATGGTAATTCCCTAGGGAAAAAAAATCCCGAACTTATTGAGGAAAAAGATGTGATGGGAGTTATTCATTCACATACGACTTACAGTGATGGAGTTAATTCGATTGAGGAAATGGCCGATTATTCCCGACAAAAAGGATTTAAATATATTGGAATTACGGATCATTCAAAATCTGCATTTTATGCCAATGGAATGAAGGAAGAACAAATCTTCGAACAGTGGCAAGAAATAGATGAGCTGAATAAGAAATACAAGGATTTTAAAATATTAAAAGGAATAGAATGCGATATCCTTTATGATGGGAAATTAGATTATGAAAATGATTTACTGAAGGATTTTGATTTTGTTATCGCCTCCATACATTCCCAATTAAAAATGTTCAAGGAAAAAGCAACGGAAAGATTAATCAAGGCTATCGAAAATCCTTATACCACTATTTTGGGACATCCTACCGGGCGGCTTTTATTATCCCGTCAGGGCTACCCTATTGATCATGAAAAAATAATCGATGCCTGTGCAGCCAATA
>JAHDFN010000175.1 GCA_020628145.1 Saprospiraceae bacterium
TTCACAATTTTAGAATTGAACACCGAAAACCTTTAATAATAAATTCGCAATAACCGTTAATCATCGGTACAAAACCGAGGGCAGCTTTTTCTTTTTTTTCCATAAAAACAAAATAATCCCCTTATTGCATTTTTTGCCCATCATACATTTTAGATCTCAACCGAAACTGGATTTAATCTTTTATCCGTTTACGACCGCAGCAGATTGGCATGTTTGACTTTTTGGATTTTCGTCCAATCCTCAGAATTTCTGTCATCATTGTTCGGAATTTCCTTCGGGAATTTCCTGAATTTATAAGAAAGCATTCTTGCTTTCCTTGCCCATTCGGAATGAGCCCGCATATAATTGAGCGAATTATAATCATAAATGGATTTTGCCGGAATATATCCCAAGGTCTTCGGCATATTATTCAATGAAAAACCCATCCGAGTACTGGCTTCCCAATCCAATGTCCTTTCGATATCGAGAACCGCCAAATCGTGCCAGGGGAATAATTCTTCCGGCCAGGGAAGCATGTTATTGAAAATTTCAGGATTTTCATCATCATGTGCCATTCGGACTTGTATCTGCAACATATATTTCACCTCCTGTTTTTTTACTCGCTCCACATATTCATCCTTCAGATAATTACGACCTCTTGTTTCATAAGACAACACCCGTTGGTTGCAGACATTCCTATTGCAATAACGATCTTCTATTCCGGTTTCCTTGATATTTTCAAAAGGTTTGATCCTGTATTTGGCATACCTTTTTATTTTATCGGTTCCCATAAACTGAAAAGGGGTCTTGGCATAATATCTCAAGTCGTGAAAAGAATCGGGGTTTCTTCTCAAAGCCAGTTTAGCTCCTCTCAATCCTTCCGGATATTTTTTATAATAATCCGGATATTCTATTCCGAATTTTTCCCTTCGCATTTGTGCGAATTTGAAAAAACTCCAGGCCGACCAGAACAAACTGATTTCACCGGTATTCATTTCCAAGTCGAACGGACTTTTGAATTCTTCTTTTGAAAATTTAATCGACATACTGCGGATGCAATTCATCGCATCATCCAGAAAAGTCGCCGATGCGTGTCGAATTTTCACATCGAACACCCTACCCGGCACGAAAAAATCATGTGCAGGAAATTCCTGATTTTTCACAATCGTGACTTTCCCTATCGCTCCGATACCATTATCGTGGGACATTCTTTTCCTCTTCCTACTCAGGGTGATCATGATGATGAAAGTGAAAAAATTGCAAAATATCCAAAGATATATCTTGGCTCCTATATCGCTGATTGTTCTCATTATTAATTTCATAATGCTTTTTTTATCTTTTAATGATTTTTTGAAGTTAGATATTCGTTCTTGATTCAATGCATTCGACATCCACATTGAGTTTGGCAAATTCTTCTTTCTTGTCCAATAATAATTTACTGAAATACGGATGGATGTCATGTTCTTCATTTCTTGTAATGAAACCGTATTCCGTTCTCGACAATAAATTACTGAACCACATCATTTGTGTGGAACGGGTCAGATCCGGAAAAATGGAATAATCGTTTTCAGGTTGGAAAATTCCATCTTTTTTTTCTCCGTATCGCAATCCTAAATTACAATACAATACTTCTCCGATATCTTCATACTGATGTTCATTCACATAGGTATGTAAAAACGTGGCCGTCATTATTGTATATTTACACATCGATTTCAAATTATCCATTCCTCCATCTTCAGGGCCGTATGGATTTTTGGTAATCGGAGAAATACACCTTACTTTCCCTTGGTATGTTTCCCGTGGCAATTTTGCATCAAAGCATGCCCGTTCATGATAATATTCTATTCTGTCTTCATTCAGTTTTCTTTTTTCCTCACTCCATTTCGATTGATCCTGTTCGGATAAAAACAGCGGCACACTATTACAGACCAAATCATTGCTCATGCAGAATATTTCGTACCAGTGTTTTTTTATTTCGTTTTCATTTTCATTAAAAAAGAAATCGACGAATTCATTCACGATGTCCCAAAATAAATTCGAAGCCAAGGCAAAAGTATGTTCTTCGCTTATCGGTTCCATCGGCTTCCAATTTTTCCAATCATGAATTCCCAAAGCATCTTTTGATCTTTCCACTATCCCTTCTACGGTTAAAGCGGATGCACTAGGTATATATCCACCGTTACCAATCAGGTTAGAATCGGCAGTATGATTAATTAACGAAACTTCCTTTAAATGTGGAATTAATAATTCGGCCACCGGATTGAGTCGCACATTCCTTCTTACGGCAATGGCATATTGTTCCGTATTCAAATGGGTACCCGCAAAATGATCATCCACTTCCGAAGAGAGGGCACTGGTCACCCTCATTATTCTTTTGGCCTGCTCCCATCTTTCACCGTCATCAGGTGTAAATGTTTTTTCCTGAAAAGGATTTTTATCGAATGCATCGGTTTGTCCTTTTATAATTATTTTAACCGGCAAAGGCAAACCGTTTTCTGCCAGTTCGAATTGGCAATAAGTTGTTGGAAATGCATAGACCTGATTGACCTCATAATCACAGGAACCGAAAATCTTTACCCAGTATTTTCCTTCTTCATTTTTATCGGGTAAAAAAGTAGCGGAACTCATTCCGTTCATCATTCTACGTCCGAACCAATAATCGCATCTTGTAGAATAAGGAATTCCTTCTTCCATTGCCACCGTCAGGTTTTTAGGATAGTCCGCCTGGATACTCGGAATCGAAATATTATCCATTCCTCTTTCTATCTGAAGCAGGTGTTTGTCTTTTATCAATTCTATTTGAACGAATTGTTCGGCGATAGCTTGGTTCCTTCCTTCGGAATAATACTCCGGTGCATCTTCATCATGATCCTTTATCACCACACGGGGAATAGGAACGTCGGTTCTATATTCCCAATAAAATAATTGTATCAATCCTAAATTATAACCCAAGCCGGTGATATCGGCTTTTTTAATTTTCACATTTGCGAAAATTGATATTTTCTCTCTTGGTTGTCCGGTATTCGGATCGAAAAAAATATGCTCGGTCTGATGTATTTCAAAATAAAAGCGCCTATACTTTAATTTCCTAGATTCAAGGAAATCGAATTTCAGCATTATTTTCCCATTTTCATCTGTAATGCCTTTAGCCAATTTCCGCCAAGCCCCAAGCCAGGTTCTTGCCCATAATTCCACATGCATATGATGGATAGGAGTTATCAAATCCTGTTTTTTGGCAAAGGTTATTTTCCCTGTTACATAGGTATCTTTTTTTGTGCCGTATATTTTATCCCTTCTAGGATAAATCTTTCTTACGACTTTCTTAAACCCGTTTTTAAGTCCGTAATAAAAATCCAACAAAAAATCAAAAACACCAACAGAGAGTCTGGACAACGCCCCCTTGTACAAAGTAATCTTATTCAGGTTCCTTAATTTCGCAGAAAACATTTTTGCCTTCTTCGGATAAATAATTTTTGTTTCCGCATAGGCACGTTTATATAATTCGTCAATGTCCTTTTGGGTCTTGCCGGGAGGATAAATTGCCATTTCAATTAGTTTTATTGTTTCTTAAATTCAATTCGTGTCTCCTGAGGAATTAATTTTCAATCAATAAATATTCCCTTCATATTTAAAAATCGATTTTCGGATTCTCTAAGCAGTCGCCAAAGTCTGTTCCGATTTAAGCGAAACGATAAATCGTGTCCCTTTTCCAATTTCACTCAAAACTTTTATTTCCCCTTTATTCAATTCCACCATTTCATGTACCAGATGCAAACCAAGACCTGTTCCTTTTTCACCAATGGTTCCTTTGGTTGTTTTATTTTTCTGCAATTCGAATATGTTGTCCAATTTCTCCGCAGGAATCCCAACACCCGTATCACTTACTTCTACATCGACACCGAACTCCGTATGTTTTGCCGAAATGAATATCTTACCTCCTGATGGCGTAAATTTTATTGCATTATCCACAAGATTCCTTAAAATAGTCAGCAGGGAATTCCTATCTGCCAAAATCTCAACTCCATCATTTATATCATGATTCAATTCCAGATTCTTATCTTCTGCCAATCTATTCAATGTCAGAATTATTTCTTCCACATTCGGCAACAATTCTATTTTTTCAATATTATAGGGTAAAGCATTTTTCTGGGTCAAAGCCCAATTCAATAAATTGTCGGTAAGTGCATTCAGTCCTAGGGCATCCCTTTCAATTCCTTCGCCTAAACTTTTAAGCGTAGCGAAATCTTCTTTTCTCAATAAATAATTGATTTTTTTCGCTATGCCTCTAAATGCAATAACCGGCTTACGTAAATCGTGACCTATAATTCCGAACATCCTATCTTTGGTCAGATTTAATTTTTCCAATTCTTTTTTCTGCTCCGAAATATTCACTAATAATTCTTCCGTCTTCTTTTTCTCCATTTGTAAATCATAAGTCCTTTCGGAAACTTTCTGCTCCAGGTTTTCATAAAGTATCGCATTATTAAGAGAAACGGCAATCTGTCCAGACAACATGGACAGTAATTCTATTCTTTCCTGGGTAAATGCATTGGTAATTAAATTATTTTCCAAATACAAGACTCCTGACATATCACCACGGTTCAAAATAGGAAAACACAAAACGGATTGGGCATCATTCGTTTCCCAATAATTTTCATTTAAATTCCTAGGATTATTTTTGGCATCATCAAGAACCTGACTTTCTTGTGTCCGGATGACATATGAAATAATACTTTCCGGCACAATCCCACTACCTTGATATTTTTCATTTTGCAAAACATCTACATGCGAAGGGTTATTGGAAGCAGCCTGGATTAAATATTCGTTGTCCTCCTTCAATAATACAACACCTTTATTCGCTCCTGCATTTTCCATTACTATTTTCAACAATGTTTTCAGTAGCTTTTCCAAAACAATTTCGCTGGAAATAATCGAGGAGGATTTAAGAATGGTATTGATATCCAAAAATGAAGAATCTTTGGATGTGATGGATTCGCTCAATTGTGAATCGACATTTTTAGACATAACCCGATCCTGCTTCAAATCGGAAACATATTCGGGATACAATTCATCCATTTGTCGGGTTTTAGCTTTGGCACCCCATTCCCGATATGAAGTATAAGCTGCTTTTAAATATTTTTCACCGGCTGATTTTTCATTTTGTTGCAGAAAATATTTTCCGGCAATTTCCCGACCAATGGCCGCCTCATGAATAAAGTCATATTTATCCGCCCCTTCTATCCCTTTATCCAAAAACATTTTCACCTGCTGGTTTTTATTCAGTACTATTAATTTTTTTGCATAGATGATATCATATTTATGTTGGAAATTCTGGGGAGCATCCTTTGCCCATTTTTTCATTTGACGCAAGGTCTTATTCACACGACTCATGAGTTTTCGTTTGTTTTTAGCATTGGGGTATAATTCCAACATGTTTAATGCTTCATAAAAATGGTGGTTCGGGATTTCGAATTTGGCTAAAACGGCTTCCAGTAATTTCCTGCTTTCCGTTGAATGATACAATGCATTTTCATTGTCATTGAGAATATAACAGATTATCAATTTATTGAAGTGAAGAAAAAACTGTCCGGTCTGATCATTTCTTTCCTTATTCTGGGCTATCATTTTTTCTTCGTTATAAGCCCTTCCTGTTAAGATTAAAGGATCGGCACATTCACCCATTAGATTCAGCATCCCCTGACGATAAACCTCATTATAATTAAAATTGGTCCCCTGATTAAACCGGTTGAAACTACGGCTATATGCTTCGGTTTCTTTTTCTACACCTTCCAACCGTTTTCCACTCAGAAAAGAATGGATACAATAAATATTCGTATTGACACAGGCGAATTCTATCGCCCCCGTTTCCATACCGATATGATAGGACTCCTGTAAGGGTTTTAATGTTTCATCAATATGTTCGTTCCAATTTACAATTAAACAATAAATAGGCGTATAAATCTGGGTTTTCCATTCTTTGGCATTTAATTTGTCCAAAAGAATCAGTCCTAATTTACCATATTGGTATCCCTCTTTCATTGAACCCAAAACACCGCATAAAATAACACCGTAGGTAGCAAATGCAAAAGAGGAAACAGCAGTGTTCCCATATTTCAACGACAGGTGTACCATCCGGAAAACGAGTAAAGGAAATAAGGTCGGAGTCGCCCAATAACTTGATGATGCGATATCCGCCATTATCCGCATGGCAGCAATCTTTTTTTCATTGGTCATGAGGGGCAGGTTTTGCAATATGTCATTGTTCTTGCCCCTTAATCTGAATTTGGTTTTTACCAAATCCATCATGACATTGGGAAGGATAGGTTTTTTAGGAAATTTCTCTCCTAATTGTTCCAATAACTCAAGACCGGTTTTTATGGCATCGAGTAATTTATTTTCTGCTTTAAATGCCAGAATCCGAATTTCATATGATTTCACCTTATCCAATAAATCCGTAGCATTATTCAATACTTTGGAAATGTATTTATTCATTTCCTGAAAATCACCGTTCATATAAGCGGTCTCTGCTGCAAGAGCATGCAAACCTAATGAGGTTTCATATTCTGCCGCCCAATGATTGTCCGGTAATAAATCGATTCCCGTTTCCAGATATTCCAATGCGACCTTGAAAGCCGATGCCTCCTTGGCTTTCATTCCCGACTTATAATTCAGTTCACATAATTTTTTTATTTCTTTTTCATCATGAATTAATTTGACTCCGGAGTTGAGATGATTGGTAATATCGAATAAATATTTTTCCATTTTTTCATCGTCGGCATCTTCTATAATCAAACGACCGATCCGAAGATGCATTTCATCTCTTTGACCTTCTGGAATTAAAGAATAAACGGCTTGCTGGATTCTATCATGTGTGAATTTATAATCCGATTCCGAGGGGAGAATCATTCCTTCGAATAACGGTGCCTGAATATCCGTCTCCGCTTCATTTCCTTCCTCCCTATCATGGATGAGAGAAAGGATGTCCAACGAGAAAGTACTCCCCACACAGGCAGCGACCATTAATGCATCCAAGGATTTTTCCGGTAATTTTTTCGCTTTTCCGGCGATGAGTTCAACTACGTTTTCCGTAATATTTCTTTTTTCTATTTCCTCTAAGGAATAATTCCATTCGTTGTTATCGAAATTGAATTGTAATAATTCATCTTGATATAAGGATTCCAGAAATTGGGTAACGAAAAATGCATTTCCTTGGGTTTTTCTTAAAACCAATTCTGCCAGTCCTTTAACTTCTTTCACATTCTTGCTCAGGGCATCCGACAATAAATGATTGATGTCTTCAAAAGATAAATTCCCGATTTTAATATCACTGATTTTGGCTCCTGCTTCCTTCATATCTTTCACTGTCAGTATGAAAGGATGTGAAGCATCCACCTCATTATCCCGATACGCTCCGATACATAAAAGGTATTTATTTTCGGGATCGGTCATTAAGGTTTCCAATAAATTCAGGGAAGAAGAATCCGCCCACTGCAAATCGTCGATAAATAAAACAATGGGATGCTCTTCGGTAGATAATCCGGTAACGAATTTTCGAAATACGTAATTAAATCTGTTTCGGGTTTCCGTACCTCCTAATTCGGGAACATCTTTTTGCGGGCCGATAATCAGCTCCAACGAAGGAAGGACATCAGTTAATACCTTTCCTTCCTCTCCAATCGATTCGATTAATCTTTCCTTAATCTGTTCTAGATATTCCGCATTTTCTCCAAGTAGGATATTAATGAATGAATTAAAGGCTTGGAAAATGGCGTAATACGGAACGGCTCTTTGATACTGATCGAATTTCCCTTCGATGAAGTATCCTTTTTTTTCCGTAACGGGTTTATGGATTTCCCGGACCAAAACGGATTTCCCCGTTCCCGAATATCCACTGATCAGAATCATTTCCAAATCGCCTTGGGCTACATTTTCGAATCGCCCCAACAAAGTGGAAATTTCATTATCCCGTCCGTATAATTTTTGGGGTAAAGAAAATTTACCTGAAAAATCCTTGGTTTGGAATTTAAATTCCTCTACGGTATCTTTTTCAAGGAATTGTTCCAAGCAAATTTCCAAATCATGTTTTAATCCGAATGCTGATTGGTATCGATCTTCAGCTTTTTTTTCCAGTAGTCGTTGGATAATATCCGAAATAGGTTTCGGGATATTTTTATTTCGTTTTATAACCGGTTCAGGAATTATGGCAATATGGCTATGTACCATTTCCAAAGCGTCATTTGCCTTAAAAGGCAAATCTCCTGCCAACATTTCATAGAAAGTTACACCGAGTGAATACAGGTCGGTTCTATAATCGACCCTTCTGTTCATCCTCCCGGTTTGTTCAGGAGACAGATAGGATAAAGTTCCTGATAGTTGTTCAGGGTTTCCTAGATGTTGTTCTTTCAGGTTTATTTTTGTAGCTAGATTCAGGCTTATGAGTTTCGCTTCTTTGTTCTCGGAATCTATAATGATATTATTGGGATTGACATCCTTATGGATAATGCCTTCCTGATGTAATTCGCCTAATCCCTGGCTTATGGTGATAGCGAGTTTTAAAAATCCGGCGATATTGTTTTTCCTTCCACCGAAAGTTTTCCTTAAAGTCTCTCCTTCCACCCATTCAAAATAAATACAATGCCTACCTTTATATTTTCCTTTCTTCAAAGGCTTTCTAATACAATCAAGGTTCAGCTTTTCAGATATGTCGAATTCATTATAGAATTGCGAAATATCCGAAGGTGAAGGAAATTCATAATTCAATACCTTAAGCAGTACTGTTTTCCCCCATTCGTTTTCGTCAGATTTATAGAGTTTGGATTTTTCGTTTTCGAAAATAAATTGTTCTTTCATCTGTCTAGTTTTGGTCGGATACTGTCCCATTTTAAAAATGATTCCAGGCGGAATAAAATTTAAAACTGCTTGAATTTAATAAATCTTCCGAATGTTTTCTTCATTGATTGCTGCTTTTATCCAAGAGGCGATTAATTGGGAATTCGGTTTTCTTACAATTCTAAGACCGAAAAGAGGCTTCCCTAAGGAAGCCTCAACATCAAATGATGCATCATTTGGTTTTGCAGGAGGAGTAGGGTATTTTATTATCAATTCACTGCTTTGATAAATCTTTTCGTTTGAACTTCCTTGCCGTTA
>JAHDFN010000176.1 GCA_020628145.1 Saprospiraceae bacterium
AATCATGGGAGTATATATCAAACGGTATTTTCCGAGGCTTTACTATTATCTTATTTCCAAGGTCAAAGTCACCTGATGATCCGTCCGAATGGTTATACGGACTGCAAATTTCATGTTTTCCTAATATGTTCTGTTGATTTGGAATCCAAATTCCATTCTATTTTCATAAAAAATAGTATAATTGCGGTGCATAGTTTTGAATTTTCGATTCATCATCTAATCATTATAAAATGAGGCTTGTAATCAACATCATCCTTTTCATCATCACCCTTTTCCTTATCTTCATATTGTGGAAAAGTATTCAGGAACCTATTGCCTTCAAAGAAGAATTCCATTTAAGGAAATCGGCAGTTGTCAAAAAACTGGAACAGAACAGGGAAGCCCAATTGGCATTCAGGAGTCTGAAAGGAGGGTTCGCCCCCAACTATGATACACTAAAACAGGTGATCATGGAAGATAGTTTTGAAATCATTTCCATCATCGGAGATATAGATGCCGGTGACAAGATTGAAAAGAAAGTAACATATGTCGCCGCCAAAGATTCCATTGTGGATGCATTGGGCATCAATCTCGATTCCTTGATGTATATCCCATACGGAGGTGGAAAAACGTTCGAAGTATTTGCAGATACCTTGACCTATCAGAAAATGAATGTACCTGTTGTGGAGGTGAAGAGTTCCTATTTGGATTTCATGCCGGAATATAATGATGACAGATATAAGCGTTACGATTCAAAATTCGCTAAGATTATAGATGATGAGATCCCACTTAAGTTCGGAGATCGCCGCAAACCCACAACTTCGGGAAATTGGGAAAATTAATGCAGCATCCGGATAGTGGCGATTTCAAAAAGTCGCTTTCACATGAATACCGTTTATCCCTTAAGTTGGGGGTAAACGGTATCTCTTATCTGATAGTGGATGGCATGGGGAAAGCCCTCAGTTTCAAACAATATCTCATCTCCGATGGAGAAAAGCTATCACAGTCATTCAAATCATTTTTCACCTCAGAAAACAGATTACTGCTCAATTATAAAAGTATCCTTATCGCATTGGACAGTAATCGTTTCACTCTTATTCCGAATCGGCTTTTCAAGGAAAAAGATAGGACTTTATACCTGAACACTTCGGGTAATAGTGAATACAAAAAAGAATTCGTAGGCCAGAATAAAATTGCTTTCAACCAATCACATATCATATTCGGGTGGGATGATGAACTCATCGGTTTATTGAAGAATTATTTTCCTAGCGGCCGCTTGTACCATTCAGTTACGGCCATGCTTCATGGATGGAAAAAACAATCGGAAATAAAAGAAGGCAAAAAGGTATATATCCATGTGGAAAACACCTACTTCACGATTGCATTCTTTGAAGAATCGGAATTGATTTTCATCAACAGGTTTCATTTCAAAACCGCTGCCGATTTCCTTTATTATGTCTTGATGGTTTTCGATCAGTTCGAATTAAAACCCGAATCCACTCCTGTAATTCTTTCCGGCGAATTAGTTGAAAATTCAGAAATATATAAAAAACTGTATCGATATATCCGACATATCGGGTTCATCCCCAATATCGGCTACTACGAATTCGGGGAAGCTTTTTCCAATCTCACCCATTATCATCATTTCGATTTATATAGTCTTAAATTATGCGGATAATCGGAGGCAAATTCAAAGGCAAAAGGTTTTCTCCTCCCGCAGACAAATGGCCCACCCGCCCAACAACCGATTTTGCAAGGGAAGCCCTTTTTAATATCCTGAATAATAATTTTTATTTCGATGAAATCAGTGTACTGGATCTATTTGGCGGAACGGGAAGTATGACTTTCGAATTCATTTCAAGAGGTACCGAAGATTTGACATATGTAGAAAAATATTATCCTTGCGTACAATATGTAAAAAAAACAATTAATGAATTAAATGCTGAAGACGATGTACAAATCATCAGGGGAGATGTATTTCGTTTTCTGGAAGGATGCCAAAAAAAATACGATATTATTTTTGCCGATCCTCCTTACCAATTGCCTACGATAGATATTCTACCTCATTCTATCTTTGAACAACAATTACTCAAAGAAAACGGATTATTTATCTTGGAACACGGAAATCAAACTCCATTCTCCCTACACCCTAATTTCTCTGAAGAACGTTCTTATGGCAACACCTTTTTTTCTTTTTTTAAAAATAAGGAAAAAAACGATGAAGAATAAATTCTTTATTCTATCAGCCATTGCCTTCGCATTATTCATAGCCTTTGTCATATACTCTGCCAATACGGGAAATCGTAATTATTTTTTCTTCAAATGGGTAGGAATTATTCCCTACGGAGATAAAATAGGACATCTATGTTTACTAGGAACAATGTCATTTCTGGCCAATATTGCTTTGAATTTCAGAAAAGTAATATTAAAATTCAATTTTCTTTTAGGCAGTATAATTATTGCCGGCATTATCACAATTGAAGAATTCAGTCAATTATTTTTCAGCCAACGCACATTTGACCTAATAGATTTATTATTTAATTACATCGGTATTTTCAGCTTTGGAAAATTAGCGGAGATTTTGTTCAGAAAAATCCGGAACAATGAAAAAGGATAAACGCCAACCTTTCCGCTTCAAGCAGTTTTCCATCGCCGACGACATGTGTGCCATGAAGGTTGGAACAGATGGAGTACTCTTGGGAGCCTGGGCAAAAACAGAAAGTGCAAAGCGAATACTGGACATAGGCACAGGCTCCGGTTTAATCGCTATCATGTCTGCTCAAAAAAACAAAACCGCCGAAATAACCGGCATTGAGATTGAAAAGAATGCAGCCATGCAAGCTCAGGAAAACTGTAGGATTTCCCCTTGGAATAATCGATTGGAAATCATTCACATTCCGCTTCAGGATTATTTTGTTTCTGAAGAAGAAAAATTCGACTATATCATTAGCAACCCTCCTTTTTTCAACACTTACAATTCAGCTATAAAAAACAATAGAAATATAGCAAGACAAACCGATTTTCTTTCACAGGATGATTTAATAAAAGGTATTTCGGAATTATTATCCCAGGATGGAAAATGTGCCATCATCCTTCCTCATGAAGAAGGGATGGATTTTATTGAAAAATTAATTACGAATGGTTTCTTCATTCAACGATTAACAGAAGTACACCCTAAAAAAAACAAAAAAATCGAACGGATTTTAATCGAGTTCTCAAAATGCAAATCAACATTGGAAAAAAATAAATTAATTATACAACATGAAAAAAGAAATGACTGGACAGCTGATTATATTAAACTCACTCATGAATTCTATCTGAAAATGAAAATATAAGAGCCTGTTTTGAATTCACTCAAACGGATTACTCAAATCAGGGTTACTTAGATAAGTCGTATCTGTCAAAGAGTGAAGAAAGGCAAGCAGATCCTCTTTATTCTGTTCGGTCAAACCCAAATTATAAATCAATGGATCGAGATTATCCGCATAATGTCCACCTGAATTATAATGATCAATGACTTCTTCCAATGTCTGGAAACGACCATCATGCATATAAGGAGCAGTTAATGCGATATTCCTCAAAGAAGGCACCCTGAACTTTCCATTATCGAAAAGATATTCGGTAACGGCTCCCCTACCCGCATCCGGGAAATCCAATAAATCAGAAGAAGGGGTCAATCCATTATTAATATATTCATTTGTTGTCAATAATGGTCCATTATGGCAATGACTACATTCTGCATCGGGCGTATCGGTGGACAAGTCGAAAAACATGTCGTAACCGTTGAATTCGGAATCGGTAGGAAAAATATCACCTCGGAGGAATTGGTCATATCTGGAATTTCCGGAGGAAACAATAATTCTTTCGAATTGGGCGATGGCCTTCGCTGCCAATTCCTTGGTAATCTCATCCCTGGATTCTATTCCGAATGCCTTTCTGAATCTCTCGCTATAATCATCATCCGCTTTCAGTTCTTCTACGACATTGCCCCAATCGTTATGTAATTCAATCGGGTTGTTGACCGGTTCCAAGGCCTGTTCTTCCAATGTATTGAACCTGCCATCCCACATAATCCCATTATAAAACAGACCTACATTTTCCAATGACATGGCACTCCTATTACCGGCAATTCCATCTATACCGATACTGGTTGCTTTTCCATCTGTAAAATTATGCTGGAGTTGATGACAGGAAGAGCAGGACATCGAATTATCTGCCGATAAAATAGGATCATAAAACAACCTCCTTCCCAATTGGACTCCTTCCTGTGTCAAGGGGTTATCGGGCGGCACTTCCATTTGGGGGAATATATCAGGAAGATTCAGGACATAAGGCTGTGGATTGTAAGGAATATCCTTCAAATCATTATCATCGTTTTCACAAGAGAAAACGATGATAATGCAAAGTAAGAACGGAGGGAGGAATTTTATTTTCAAAACAAATGATATAGGTTATTGTATCATTATTGCATTCAGCCAATTATCTGCCAAACGTGTAGCCAATTCTATTTGACCGGGTTCGTTCGGGTTGGTGTGGGTTTCACCCTCCGTTGCCAAATCCAAATAACCATTGTTACCGTTTTCGAATATTTTCTTAGCATCTATTTCAATAATAATCGTCTTAACCGCTCCCTCCTTTATTGAAATATCCAATTCGGAAAATTCTTTTTTCCTAAACATATCATCTGTTCCCAGATGGTATTGGATAGAACCTTCCAATACTGTCGGTTCGCTATTCGTGTCGAAACGGCCATCCACTTTTGAAAAAATATAGCTATTCCAAGCCGCCCAATGCTCAGAACCCAAACCTAAAGGATGACTGGATGAATAATCGGCAGGAACATATTCGTTTAAATCGGAAGGGACTCCTATCGAAAGCTTCAACCCATCATATTCACCTATGGGAACCGATGCTCGGCTTACCGTAATCCCCTCTAAGGCTGCGGCTTCGCTGATATTCTTCTGCGTAAAGTCCATGAAATCTATCTCATTAATGGAAACATCCATGTTCCCGTCTTTCAAAGCCAAATCCGAAATATAGAATTGGAACCGGGTAATCGTAATTTCTTTCCCATTCAAATCGTAGCGTTCATTTATAACCAAAGGCCGGTCGTCATACATCGCCTTGAAAACAATATCTACCGGATTGACCGTTCCATTAGGTTCATCCGTAGTGCAGCTACTTATAAAGAGAATTGAAATGCCGGATAGGGCAAAGAGTGTTAGTTTTAGTATGTTATGCATAAGATAAGAATTTAAAGGATTCCAAGCTTATTCGAGAATCGAAACAGAAGATGGCAGATTGTCGAATAATTCTTGAGTTACATAGTTTTCACTATCAGCCTCAAAGTTTATGCCATCAAATAATAATTTATAATCTATTTTGAAATCTATCTTGAAATCGTAACCCATTTCTGCCGTTAATGTATGCCAATAGGTCAAATTGTGTGTATCAGAACCATAAATTACGAATTTTCTTGAAACTTCCGGTAATTTGTAATCAGGCACCACATCCAGATACAGATAAAAGTATCCGATATCCGCAGCCCATATGCTATCAACTTCAGACTCCAAAGGGTGTCCATCGATACCTACGGAATCCGGAATAACCCTTCTTACTTCCTCATCAAGCCCCATTTTCAATGCTACACCTTCAAACATTCCGGGATAATTGAATTCATTGATGGTATAGGTAAATCTTTCGGGTGTAACCACCACGAAATTATCTTCAAATTCCAATATCTCACTACCCATTTCATCATCCACTCCAACGGATATCGTCTTATCCATTTCAAACTCCAAGCCTGAACGAATAGGATGGGTCTTTGAAAATAGGATACGCATTTCATTCACGGAGAATGTGTCTGTTGTCGATTCATAACTAAAAGGGGTTTCCAACCTGAAACTCTGGTTACCAAAAGCATGATTGAATTGAAGTACCAAGTCCGGATAATCACAACAACAATCCTTGTCTGCATCCGCATCAAAATTTTCAGCTTCGATATCGAGGCATCCCTCGATACGATCCCCACAGGACGTTAATATATATATCGGCAATAGGAAACAAAATACTAGAAAACGTCGATTTTGCATTTAACTTTGTTATTGAAATTGAAATCAGGTAGATATCTACCCACTTGTCCACTCTACAAAAGTAATAACGAAAATGACTTTCTTAAATTGGTTTCCTATCGGATTATCTTCTATACTCTTTTTATTCGTATCCGCCTGTGGAAACAAAACTACTTCTGATACTTTAAACGAAAAGGACGACCCTGTAGTTTTGCCTGTTAATGACTATTCTAAGACAAAAGACAAGGAAATATCTGTCGGTGCAATCCAAACGGATGACTACCTCCCCTTATTACAAGATAAGAACATAGCACTTACAGTCAATCATACTTCTTTCATCGGACAAGAACACCTTGTTGATTTCCTTTTGGACAAGGAAGTAGGCGTCAGAAAAATCTTTGCTCCCGAACATGGATTCAGAGGGCGGGCGGATGCAGGAGCGACCGTAGAGAATGGGAAGGATAAACAAACCGGATTACCTATTATTTCCCTTTATGGCAAAAGGAAAAAACCACTGCCCGATGATTTGAAGGGAATCGATGTTGTGGTTTTCGATATACAGGACGTTGGAGCAAGATTCTACACATACATTTCGACCATGCATTATGTCATGGAAGCCTGTGCGGAAAAAGGTATTCCGGTCATTGTATTGGATCGTCCCAATCCGAATGGTCATTATATCGATGGGCCGATTTTGGAAGAAAACCACCGGTCTTTTGTAGGAATGCATAAAATTCCAATCGTACACGGATTAACTGTTGGTGAATTGGCTCGAATGATCAATGGCGAAAAATGGTTGGAAAATGGAATACAATGTGATTTGACCGTTATCCCTTGTAAAGACTATACACATAATTCGGTATATGAACTCCCGATCAAACCGTCTCCCAATTTACCGAATATGCGTTCTATCTACCTTTATCCTTCTCTTTGTTTTTTCGAAGGCACCGATTTGAATGTGGGAAGAGGAACAACCAAACAATTCCAGATTTTCGGACACCCTGATTATCCAAATAAGGATTTCGAATTCACCCCCGTTTCCCGGCCGGGAGCCAAACACCCTAAACACAAGAACAAAACATGTTATGGTGTGGATTTATCTGATAGACCCATTGAAAACATCCGGCAGGAAAAGAAAATCAATTTACAATATCTTATGGATGGCTATCAAAAATTCCCTGACAAAAATGCTTATTTCCTAAAAAACAAATTCATAGATAAACTGGCCGGTACATCTCAATTGAGAAAAGATATTCTAGCTGGAAAAACGGAAATGGATATCAGAAACAGTTGGCAAACAGGCCTTGATACTTACAGTAAGATTAGGAAAAAATATCTCCTATATCCGGATTTCGAGTAATGGCTCAACTACCGAGCCTACGGTTACGTTTTATTTCCTTAAGATTAAGCTCCATCGCTCGGATATATTCGGCAATATTCTTAGGTAGGCAGTGTTTTCTAAATATTTTGGGAAGCTCCAGCAAGACTTCCTCCCTATTCCTAATCCTCCAATAATGGTTTTTGGCTATGGAATTCGCTATATCATAATCGACAATGGGTTTGGGATAGTCCTCCCCCAAAACACAGTTGTATTTCCTCTGTTGTTCCTCATTCATCTTCCAAGGTTGATGGATTAAATCGCATGGAACTTCACGAAAAACCGGCAGCCATTTTTTAATGAATTCCCCTGCAGCATCATGTTTTTGGGATTGAAGAACCGGATTGAAAATCCTCAAGGTATGATAACCCGTCAATCCGGCCTGTAAATGTATTTGTCCATAATGGATGCCGGGTTCGAAATCAAGGAATAGTGTCGCTAGGCGAATAGATACGGCCCTCCAATCCTGCCAAAGGGTAAAGGTAGCAAATGTAATAAGCATCGCTCGCTGCCTGAAACTGACAAAGCCTGTAGCCTCTAGGCATTTCATACTGGCGTCAATCAAAGGATACCCCGTCAGCCCTTTCGACCAAGCCTTAAACAATTCATCATCAAAATCCCGGTTGGATGAATCCAAAGCAGGATTGGTAGGTTGGAATTCCAATTCCCATTCCGTTTCCAATTTCTGGATATAATGGCTCCTCCAGAAGAGGCGGATAAGGTACTTTTGATAATTTTTCCCGACGGATGAATCATCTGCATATTTTTTTACAGATTGATAAACATCCCGAAGGCTAATACAACCATAGGACAAATAAGAGGAGAGGCGACTACCCCAAATCCGGCTGTTGGTCATACTTGAGAGGTTCTTGAGGTAATTCGGTGCTTTCTTATGTACAAACGCCTGTAACTCACGGAGGGCGATGGATTCCCCTCCTTGTTGGAATTCTTGTCTAGGCTTGGCTCCTTCAGGATATTTCCTAGCAAAATCGAAACTTGGAAAATCATTGCCGGGAAGTGTTACCATCTCCAATTGATCCAAATCCGGGTTTTTCAAATCATCCAACATATAATCATACCAGTAATCTTCCCAATATTCCCGATCCTGTTTTCGTTTATGAATTCCATCACTGGAATATTCTTTTAATTCGATTCCCTTCTTGTCCAGTAACTTTTCGATTTGGATATTCCTATCATAAACGGGTTTTAGTCCTACTTCCAAATGAGTAAGGACTTTTTCTATCTGGAAAGCTTCTGATAATTTATTGAAGATATCCAAAGCATCACCATAAAGGATATTCATTTTCAATCCTGATATTGTCAAGTCTTCTAAAGATTGATATATGAATCTCCAATGCCTCATCGCCATATGTGAATCCGACATAATAGACGGCTCAAATATGTATAGGATAATTGTAGGTAATCCCGATTGGGCAGCCTCATACAAGGGCATATGATCCCGAATTCTTAAATCCCGTTTCAACCAAACTACATTTGTCTTCATTCCCTATGAATAATATTCCATTTAGTTCTATTGACGCAGTAGATTTTCAAAAGATAAAGTCTGGCTACGATCAATATTTCGTAGTAAAGTCTATTCAACAAACTTAAAAAAATATTCCAAATCCTTAGATGTTATCACGAAAAATTGATTATAGCCAACCGGTTCTTTTGAAAATATGC
>JAHDFN010000177.1 GCA_020628145.1 Saprospiraceae bacterium
GGACACGTCGGAATTAAATGCAACACTCTTACCTCCGGCTTCTATTTGGGGGAATTGTATAGCCAATAATAATGTCATTAATCAAAGGGGAACCAATACAAAGGATGAACAACTCAGTATCCTTGAAATTGAATTCTTGGAGGGAGGCGAGAAAATTGATGAAAAAAATCCCTTGGTTTTAAAAACACCTCAAAATATCCGGGAAGAAGAAACCATCGTTCCTTTCGGATATGATGAAGAAACGGGATTATATTTTCCGACAGGTTTTACAAACGATGATGGCGACGTGGTAATCCGTCATTTACCAGAACCATCCGAGGGTAAAATCTTTAAGGAAGGATCGATTAACGAAAGGAGTATTGGTAAATCCATTAAATTGTTTTTCAAGAAAATAATTTGGACACCGCTAGAAATCAATTCATTCCGATTGGTAGAAAAAAAAGATGGGAAAATAAGTAGCCGGAAAGTGGAAAAAGGAGAATTGGCATCCGAAAATATAAAAAATGTCGTTCTTTTGATTCATGGGATTATCGGAGATACCAAAGGACAGGTAGATGCTTTTTTCCTACAGACGGATTTACACAATAAATTCGATGCCGTCCTTACTTATGATTATGAAAATCTAAATACAAAAATCCAAGTAACGGCGGATGCTTTGCGTATCGAATTGGAGCAAGCCGGACTGTATGATGTAGAAGAAGAGAAATTGACGATTGTTGCTCATTCTATGGGAGGTTTGGTGAGTCGCTATTTGATTCAGGAATTGAAAGGAAATAAAATCGTAAAAAAACTAATCCAGTTGGGAACACCCAACGGCGGTTCCGAAATTTCGGATTTCAGGAAATCGGCAACAACGATTTTAGCTTGGGGAATGAATGGGATGACTAAAATCCAACCCTATATGCCCGCCTTGACATTTGTAGGCAGGTTTTTGGAAAAAAGAATTTTCAAAACCCTGGATCAGATGAGTACCAAAAAGTCAGAATTCCTGAAAGGGATTAATAAGGAAGGAAAAATCGTAGGTGTGCCTCATTATATTATAGCCGGCAATACCAAATATATTAAAGCCGGTTATCAGGATAATGATCCTTTTTGGGAAAAACTAATACAGACCATTAAACAAAAAGGAAAATACCGGGTAATGGATCAATTTGTTTTTCCGGATGATAACGATATTGCGGTGACAATAGATTCGATGAAAACCGTTCCCGGTTTCGATAAGGAAAATATCAAGGAAATCGCCTGTGATCATATGAGTTATTTTATCGTGGATGATTCATTGGAGTTATTGGCAAAATATCTGGATGCTCCGGTAGGTGATGTTTCTTGAAAAACATAGAGACATACTGTTGATGAAAACCGATTTTTATTCACTTATCTAAACGGACAATGGAAGGACCCGTAGGATTTGAAGATATTGGTTTGAAAAAAAATTACTATGCCTTAATAGTAGCCGTAGATGATTATTCCGGATTCAGGGAAAACAATGGAAAGGATATTGATGACCTGGCCAACCCGGTAAGAGATGCCGGGAATGTTTTATATCTGTTACAGAAAAATTATGGTTTCCATCGGCCGGGAAAGGGAATTGATTTGAGGAGCAGCAAGGATAAATTCAAAGCAGACGAAATGCCTGTTATGGAATTTTTCAAAGCGTCGGATGGAAGCTTGTTTAAAAAAACATTGTGTCTTTACAATGAGAATGCTACTAAGGAAAATATCAAATTGTTTTTAGACGATTTGGTGGGCAGCGATGGCGGTATAAAAGGAGGTGACAAACTGTTGATATATTTTTCCGGTCATGGAAATTATGATGATGATGCCGGCGAAGCCGAATTATTTTTATATGATGAAACCATTAATCCCGATTTGTTTTTCAAAAGAAGAACAATAAGGGAATACACCAAGGATCGGAAATGCCTTGATTTCCTTTTGGTTTTGGATTGCTGTTTTGCAGATACTTTCAGTTTGGAAAATCCCGGACAGCCTCACCCTGAAGAATTTACAAGGAAATACCTGACCTCTTCAAAATTAGAAGAGGCATCGGATGGACAACCGGGCAAGAACAGTCCGTTTTCGAATATAATTATCGAACAATTAAAAACGGCAAAGGACTTTACCTGCAAGGAATTGTCATCGAAGATAGACCGGAAAATAACTTTGAAAGGTCTTGACCAAATACCGAAATACGGTAATCTTCCGGTCAGGGATGTAGGTTCGGGTTTGTTCAGGTTCAAATCCACAAAAAGATTTTCAGAAAAAGAATTATCTGAATTTACAGGAAAATTGAATCAAATCAATTATGAAAATCAGAAGGGATTATTAAAACCCAAAAAAGAAAAATATTACAATATCATCACAACGAAAGGTGGCACTGAAAAAATTCAGAATTATGTAACCCGAACGATGTTCGAAAAATATGTCAACCGATTACGATTTCATAAATTCACGAATGATGCCTTGATCATACCTTTGATTTTAGGAGCAAGGGTCAACGGAGAATGGAATCTGAAAGAAGCCCTGGAAAAAGAAACCGGGGTGAATATTGCCGGACACCTCAAGGAGATTATGGCAGAAAAACATGTTGTCATTATTATTGACTTTGAATTGCATACGCCCGACTTTATAGGGAAATTCAATGAACAACTTAAAGAATTGATCTTGACTTTAGATCAATTATGGTTACAGGAGCAAAATCCCGATATCCGGAAACACCATATTGTTTTTATGTTGAGGGACATGAGTGAAGGCCATCTTAATTTCGATACGGAGATTCTATCATCATTGGATGAAAAAGGTAATATATTCATCACCGAGGAATTGGATATCAACATAGATAGCGATGAAATCATTTCCTGGATGGAAGATCATGAAACTGAATTGGAAGATTTGGACTTTTGTAAAGGCTTGATAGATCGTTTTCCTGATTTGGTAGGAGATCTTTCGGATACCCCCCTTCCGTTGATCGATGTCATAGAACGGTTGATAAGAAAATGTGCCCTTGAAGACAACAGTGCGGATATTACGAACAAATTATTCAAATTGCCGGATTTTTAATTCGGATTTTTTTAAACAACTTCTTTAAGAAAACATAATCATGGAAGAAGAAATTATCATAAAGGATTACTTCAGGGATATTGACGGGAAATTAACAACCGAAAATTACTTTGAAAAAGGAGATATGATTATTCCCAAGGATTTGAAGAAAATCAAAGCTGAAAAATCATCTCCTTATATTCCTTCGACAGGTGTAATAGAAATCGTTCGTCTGGCTCAGGTGCTTCAACGGCCCATCCTGATCAAAGGAGAACCGGGATGTGGGAAAACCCAATTGGCAAAAGCCGTTGCTTACGAATGGTATGGAAAAGATTATAAAGATCATTTTTTCGAATGGCATGTCAAATCGGATTCTAAAGCGGTGGATGGTATTTATACTTTCGATTATATTAAGCGGCTGCACAAGGCACAATTACCACAATATGCCAAGGATTTTGAAAATGAAGACATGAAGGAATACCGGAAATTCGGTCCTTATGCAGAAGCTATTAATAAATCTGAAAAAGGAAGTCCATCTATTTTATTAATTGATGAAATAGATAAGGCGGATATTGATTTTCCCAATGATTTATTATTGGAATTGGATGAAAATAGATATAAGATTCCTATTACGGATGAAGAAGAGGAAGCGAATCACCCACCGTTGGTTTTCATTACCAGTAATAGCGAAAGGGAAATGCCGGCGGCTTTTTTAAGAAGATGCCTGTTTGTCTGGTTGGATTTTCCGACGCCGGATATTCTGTTGAATATTATTCGGGCCCATATTCCGGATTTGGCGAATAATTATAATTCTTTCGTAGAAGAAGGAATAGGAATCTTTACAGCAATAAGGAATAATATCGCATTGGATCAAATCGAAAGTAAAAGACCTTCGACCGGAGAATTATTATCATGGCTCAAAGGCTTTGATTGGTTATCGAAAAGCAAGGGATTGTCCGAATCAGAATTAATGGAAGAATTATATCGCAAAGGATCAAAAAATACGCTTAATTTCTATCAGGCATTATTCAAGACGAGGTTGTCTTACGAACAACAACAGAAATTTACACCACCCAAAAAATAAGATGGCAAATGGATGGTCGCTATTTCATATTCAGGAACCTATTTGAACAACTCAGGCATAACTTGGGGTATCATGTCGGATTTGAGAAATACAAATCCTTTTTGGATGCATTGGATTCCGGGTATTTACCCATTCATGATTTATCGGCATTTAAAAGACATTTGGAATATTTCTTTTTAGAAAAAAATGCTGATAAGGAAATATTTGTTCGAATTATAGATGAAATTCTTCTTGATGATACCTATACTATTTTAAAAGACATGTTATCCGAACCTGAAGAAATCAAGGGGGAAATAGACAAACCGGGAAGTAAAGGGGAAATACCTGAAATAAATGATACAATAAATGAAGAGCATATAGATATTGAAGATGATTTCAAGGAGGAACAATCAACAGCAAAGCCGACTCCCCCGAAAAAAACAGAAAAAATAAAAGAAAAAGACACCAAAACCCAATATTTGGATTTTTCAAAAGGGATGTCCAATTCGGATACGAATCCTGATTTGGAAATGAAGCCCGATTATTCAAAAAAATATAATTTATCTGATGAATATTTTCCGGTCTCCCGAAGACAATTGATAAAAAACTGGAGATACCTGAGGCATAAGGAAGATGCCGGTTATTCGGATGAAGTGGATGTATGGGCAACTGTTCTGAAAATTGCCAAAAATAAAATCCTCGATAAACCCGTATATAAATCCGGAACGGTCAATCGTAAAAATATCCTTTATGTTTTTGCAGATATCCGTGGTTCCATGACTCCATTTCATGAGTTGACTAACAGAATTATACATACGGCCAAAACTGAAGGAGGACACCGGGATGCGGAAGTATATTACTTTAATAATTTTCCGAATAACTTTCTTTTTAGAAAGAATAATTTATCTGGTTCTGTTCCTATTTCCAAGGCTTTGTCAAGGGCCAATAAACAATATTCCGTTGCAATGGTTATCAGCGATGCAGGTGCGGCAAAGGGAGAAAAGGTGAGGATGGAAAAAGGTCGCCCACAGGTATATATGTTGCACCGTGATGAATTTCACCAAAGACCTTTTATTACGGATTTGAAAAAACATTTTTCCTTTGTCTTATGGTTGAATCCCATGCCGAAACACCGTTGGAAAAATACACCTGCGGAATTGATAGCCCGGGAATTACCCATGTTCCCCTTATTGGATGAACATAAGGATGATTTGCAATTTATCATTAAATCTATGATGTCTAAAAATAAAATGATTTAATCAATGGCCGAATTGCCTGATAATTTTAAAACTGATACGCTAGGTTTCGTAGATGAAAACCGTATAAAAGGTTATTATTCTAAATTCGTCGAAGAATATTATGACGAATACGGATTTGGTCATTTTATTTTCGCAGCTTACGCCTGTGTACCTGCTCTTCTTACGCCCGAATTATTATACAGAATTTGGATGAATTTTTCGGAATATACTTGGGGGCGTAAAAAAAAGAAAATCCATCGGGTTGCTGTTTCCGATGTTTTATTGTCTTCTCTTTGCCGGGAAGCCGGATATGAATTATATGAAATTCCTTCGGATATTAGAAATGTGTTTTTGGCTTGGTTGGAAAATGAAATTGATCAACAAGGAAATCCAAGAAGACTCTATTCTCCCAAGGAAATATCGAATTTTATTTTACAATATGCCCACGCTCCGAATATCAATTTTAAATTATGGGGTGGTAATTCTTATCGGGAAGCACAGATTATTAATGCGGAAAGTTTTATCCATCCTGAAAAGGTAAGTAATGCCCTTTTGAATAAATTGCAAACCGCTCGTTCTGATATGGAAAAACTTCAAGCCCTTGATGTTCTTTCTAAAACCGGCGACCGAATGGAATTCGTTTATGATGAGAAGAATTATCAGGATAAATTCAAGGATATTTCATTATTGAGTCAAGGACTGACATCCCTATTCCAAAAAAACGAAGATAATTTTGTCGAATTAATTACAAAAAATCCACACCTGAAAAAATTTCTCACGAATGAACCGACCAATAATAAAAATGAGATAAAATTCGAACTGCCGGGAGAGACGGATGAAAAACTGAATGAAATAGGGGAGCCAACACTACATGCATTAATTATCGGAATTAATGAATATGAGGATAAATCCTATAGTACATTACAGAAAGCAGTGAGTGATGCTGAAGAAATAAAAAAGATATGTGGAATCCTTGCCCGTGAAAATGAATTGAAACAGAATTTCATCTACTTGGAAAACGAAGATGCGAACAAAGAAAAGGCATTGCAAAGTTTAGAAGTACTTAAAGAATTAAATGATGAAGATGTCTTTTTATTTTATTTTGCCGGCCATGCGGGAACGAATGGAATGCCTGAAAAAAAAGGAAGGGAAATTATTTTTCATGATACGGTTCTGACTCACGATGAAGATGCCTATTTTTATCAATATGATTTAGAAGAAAAAATATACGAACATGTAAAAAATAAAAATGCCCATTGTCTCCTTATATTCGATACACATGATGCACAAGTCGAATACCGTTCCGGATTGTCGGAAAGCCCTTTGAGGAAAAATGCTGAAACGATAGAGGGGTCGGTAGTTATTTTTAATGCCGGGAAACCCGGGGATGAAGTCATGGAAACTACTAATGGTGGTCTATTTACCCAATCCCTTATTTACCTGATTTATCAGGGGGCGAATCAGATGTCCTATACAGAAGTCATAGAGAAGGTTAAATTAAGGAATGATCAATTAGGTGCTACCCAGACTTCTTACGCTGAGGCATTCCCGAAATCGGCATTGAAAAATAAATTCCTTTCGGATTCGAAGAATAATAGAAAGATTTATAAAATTAAATGGAATGAAGATATTGGAGAATGGATATTAGATGCAGGTAAATTAAAAGGTATTACTCCTTCCTTGGATTTTATGCAGACAATTGTTTTGGATCTGGATAATAATCGTAAAATAATTGTCGATGATGTAACCGATGAATTTTCAACCTTAAAGGATTTTTCTCCTCCTTTCGAAGAACCGGGTTTCGAAATATTTACCCAGAAATCATCTCCGGTTCCTAATAATCCCGAACTTGATTTAAATGTCGGTAATGACAAAGAATATGAAGTTGAATTGTTGCAGACAGCACTCCCAAAAGTAAAAGTGGCTTACAGTGATGATTTGAATGAATTGATGAAAATCCAACTGGAAGAAAGTATTGATGAAAACAATCTGTACTACATAGATTTGGTTGAAAAAAAGGAGATGTCCACCTTCATTGTTAAATCTGAAAAAAAAGGCGGTTACTCATTGTATCAGACTGCAAATAATCAAAAATTATGTTCGGCATATTTGCCTTTTGAATTTATAAAGCAAATGGAATTTGTGGCACAATGGTTTGGTGTTTTGGAGTATGATAATACCAAGTCTGCATTAGATAAGGAAAGTGTGTCGGTCAATATCAATATTATCGATGAAGATAAATATGATGGCGATATCGGTACACAGGTTGTTGATAAGGTTTATCTTGATTTTTCATATGATGGACGTAAGGAAATTCCACATGCCCATAAAAATAATTTTGAGAATCCTGAAAGCCTCACACTTTATGCCGATGAAGATCGGAATGTACATATACAATTGGAATTGCAGGTCATGCCTGAATTGATGGAGGCTAGTGCATATTATATCCATTTATTTTATTTTACAGAAAATTATGGAGTCTTCCAATTGGGGAATGATATTAAATTGACCATCAATGGAGATAAATTCATTTCAGGAATAATTCCACTTAATGTCCCCCTCGATATTGATTCAATTCAGAATTATCTTAAAATTATTATTTCCAATGCTCCTGCAAAATGGGATGCCTTGCTACAGGAAGATATGGACAAGAACAAAACAGAAATCACCCGTTCTGTTTCTACGAAAATAAATCGAACGACATTGGATATTTCTCGCTTGAAATGGACTTCCAAAACAATTCCTATGCGATTGGTTTATGACGAAAATAAAATCGAAGAGAATGATGATGTATCAGATAGCAATAACTATGCATTAATTATTGCGATTGATGAATACCCTGAATATCGAGGCTTGGAAAATATTCCGAATGCGGTGAGGAGTGGCACCGAATTGAGTAATATTCTTGTGTCTAATTATGGCTTTGAAGAAAAAAATACAATGCTATTATTTAATGAAGATGCAACGCAAACAAAAGTATCTTCCATTTTAGAAAACTGGTTTGGTAGAAATGGAGAAATTGATAAAAATGATCAAGTTTTGATTTATTTTATCGGAGATGCATATCTAGATGATAGCGTTGGAGAGATTATTCTTTATCTTTATGAAAGAAATATGAATTGGAAAAATATTTTGGATTACCAAAGTATTTATTCATATACTGATTTCCAGCAAGGAAGAAATTTTCTTTTTGTGTTGGACTCTGTAATGGGAAATAATTTTTCAATTAAGAATAAATCCAGTTTTTCTTTAATAAATTATTCTCGTTATTTATTGACAATGACAGAAATGTCTTATGGTGAATCTACTGGAGGTGTCGAAGAGAATAAGAATATTTACGATCATTTTATTGAACGATTGAAAAAAGGTGAAACCTTTAATTCCTTTTCACTGTTTAATTCGCTGGAAAAGTATTATCAATCCAATGGTATAACTGTTCAGAGCATTTATGAAAATCTTCCTGTGGAAAATAATGGGCAAGGACATTTTTTCTTCAAATATGGAAAAGGTGGTGAAAACCAACGTAGTTTGATGCCTGAGTTATGGCACTTGAAAAATGAAGGTTCGAATGATGATAAGAATAAACTATTCAAAAAAGGAGCAGATGCGAAAGTCATCGAAGCTTGGGAGTATATGGGTAATGAAGGTTCTGAAAATATTATTGTTGCAATTAACGACAACGGTTTTGATATAAACCATCCGGATTTGAAAAATAAAATTATTAATCCTTTTGATACTTGGAATAATTCTTCCGAATTGACAC
>JAHDFN010000178.1 GCA_020628145.1 Saprospiraceae bacterium
ATGAGCCATCACGGATACCATTCAATTGATCCAAAACAGAGCGGCGTCCACCCTCTCCTATTCCATCATAGGAATACAGGTTACCCGCACCATCTGTCTGATCTATCTTGGTTCTGTACCAATCCCCATTCAAACCTCCATAAAGATTGACAATCACATTGGTTCGCTCTTTGAGTCTATTCAGATTCAATACCCCTTCCAATCCCAATTCCAATAAATCCGTGCGATGGTTGGCAAAAAACGGACTGGTACTACTACCATTCTGATAATAATCCAATACGCCCGATCCATTCACAGCAGTATTATATCTGATACCGACATTGCTTTCATGATCCTTTCCTTTTTGGTTGGCATACAAGAGTCTCCCCCTTACGTCGAAAGCAAACAAGGAATTCGGGCGGTAATAGATATTCTTGGCCAAAGTCAAACCTAATCCCCATCCTTCATATGTTCTACATACATCGGATGACTGATAGGAAGATCCTGCATTGATTCCGAATGTCCACCATCCCGGATTCTTAAACTTCGTCGGTTTTTGTTCTTGGGTTTCTACTTGAGCCATCATACCGAATGAAACCAGCATGCTCAAAAGAAAAACGCTTAGATGTCTGAATAGATTCTTCATGCGTAAAGATTTTGTAAATGTTTTTTCAATTAAAATTCATTTGATTATCAATGGAATCCGTATCATTTCAAAGCACAATATACACAAGATAAGCATGCAAAAAAGTGATAGGAAAACCAAAGAATATGTTTTTAATATATATTTATATTAACTATTCATTAGTTTTGAACGGATGATTTGGAAGCGTTAATTATATAATATTCAACAATAATATTGATTAGCAAGGATTTATATTTGCCAACAAAACACATTAACATATTTAATAATATATATTCTCCCTATCCATAATCCTTAGGTCACATTTTGTAAATACAATCAATTAACACAACTTTAAAAGCGGTTTCAGAAAATCTTAATTACTATTTTCGCAGTTCATATGTTGAACACTCGTCATTTTGACGTGTTTAAGCTTGAGAAGGAACAAATTAAAACGGATTGGTATATGGCCTTGGATGGTAAAATCGGTGTGTTATTGGTGAATTTGGGAACACCTGACTCTCCCTCTAGAAAGGATGTTTATAAATATCTAAAAGAATTCCTTTTGGATAAAAGGGTCATTGATATTCCCTGGCTGCAAAGGAACTTGTTGGTAAGGGGGATTATTGCCCCATTACGTTCGGGCGAATCAGCCAAAATCTATCAACAACTTTGGACGGACAAAGGCTCTCCTTTGAAAATATATGGGGAAACATTAAGAGATGGCGTTCAGGATTCCTTAGGAGACGATTATGTTGTCCGATTGGCGATGAGATATCAGAATCCGGCGATTGAAAAAACCTTAAAAGAGTTACTGACCCACAATTTGGAGCAAATTGTGGTCTTGCCGCTATTTCCCCAATATGCTTCTGCTTCTACCGGTTCGGTACACGAAGAAGTCATGCGGATATTGAGTAAGGAAATGAATGTTCCCCAAGTCAAACTCATCAACTCTTTTTACGAATATGAACCCATGATCGATGTGTTCGTAGATAATGCACGAAAATTCGATATTGATTCTTACGATCATATCCTATTCAGTTATCATGGATTACCTCAAAGACAAATCCGTAAATCGGACAATTGCAATCATTGCCTCAAAGAAGGATGCTGTGATGAGATGTCATCCAAGAACAGGTATTGTTATTCTGCACATTGTTATGCTACTACCCGTGCCTTGGTTTCCAAATTAGGACTAAAAGAAGGAACCTATACCACTTGTTTCCAATCACGACTGGGCAAGGATCCTTGGGTACAACCCTATACGAGTGATATTTTGAAAATTCAAGCGGAAAAAGGAACCAAAAGAATGTTGGTTTTCTGTCCTGCTTTTGTTGCGGATTGCTTGGAAACAACAATTGAAGTCAGTGTGGAGTATCAGGAAGAATTCGAAGAACTAGGTGGAGAACATATCGATTTGGTAGAAAGTCTCAATGACCATCCCAAATGGATTGAGGGCGTAAAAGAATTGATTATACAGAATTGCTGATAAAAAAAATCCCGAAGCTTTGCTTCGGGATTTTTTTTATTTCAAATATGCCTTGGGGTTTATTTTTTCCCTGACTTGTTGTAGTAATAATCCCGCATCTGTTCCCGATGGAACTTTCACTCCTACTTTTGTCAAGCCTTTGGAATTCGTTATCGTATAAGGGATAAAATCATGTTGGACGATTTTGGCTGTTGTTACATCCACACCTCTTTGTTTTGAATATAATCCCACATAGATTACTCGGAAATCATCCGAAGACATTTCTTCCGCCGGTGTTACAGGTTCGGACACCGTAGTTTCCTCAATTACTAGATCTTCTGTTTCGGCTTCCTCATTATTTTCATCTGTAGTTGCCACGTCTTCAATAACATCTTCTTCGACGACTTCATATTCTTCGGATGAGGGTTCATTTGTAGATTCCGAATCGGTATAATCTATATTATCATCTTCTAATGTTACATTATCTGAATTTTCCGTAGGGCTGATATTCACGGGCAATTTAGCCGGTTCTTCAGTTGGATTATTTTCAGTTGTCAGGTTATCCTTTGTTCCGGTGTACATCCATACTCCCGTCATAACAATCAGGAATGCCAATGCTATCGGAATGCCAATTTTTAATACTTGGTTCGTTTTACCTGAAGAAGAGGGTTTCGGGATAGGAGCGACTGAATCTGTAAAACTTCTTTCCTCCTGTTGCGGCATATTCCTAAGGATAGGATAATAACTGATTTCAGGTAATCCGTAGGTGTCCGTATTGAAATTATGGTTATCGGAAATGAATTTATTCTTCATTTCGAAATCCTTCAGAATACGCCCTACTTTGGGAATTGCGACAACCTCCTTACGGGAAAGGGTTTCTTTACAAATCCGAACATAAGAAGCGAGGTGTTCCTTGACTTCATTCAATGGTAGCCCTGTTTTTATTCGGATTTTATCCACGAGCAAACCATCATCCAACAAGAGATTATCATTATAAAGCAATGTGGTGGAAGGTGGAGATATCTTACCCTGCACATAATCGAATCCCGCAGGGCGGTACTGTTTGATAAATGCACCTAATTCCGGTATAATCACTGTTTCATGACTATACAATAGTTCGAAAATACATTCCTCTATGATTGGTTTTCCCACAAAAAAGGACATACACGGGTTGATTGGTTACCTACAAATTTACAATTTTATAATGAATAAGTAAAATGCCGCAGGGAAGAGCCATATTATCCCCTCTTCCCTGTGATTCCATTTACAGGGAAATCAGTCATACTTATAGGCGGAAGAAAAGATTCGATTCCAACGGACACCACCGACTTCCCCTCCCAATTGGGCATTTTTCAAACTGAACCAAATGAACAAGGGTTTTCCAACGACATGATCTTCAGGAACGAACCCCCAATATCTGGAATCTTCTGAATTATGGCGGTTGTCTCCTACCATCCAATAATAATTCATTTTGAAAGTGTAGGTAGTTGCTTCTTTTCCATTGATATAGATCCTTCCGTTTTTCAAGTCAAGATCATTTCCTTCATAAACATCGATGATTCTCCGATACATTTCCAAATTGGAAGGATTGATATTGACGGTTTCTCCCCTAGCAGGAATTTTCAATGGGCCGAAATTATCCAAGGTCCAACCATTCTTAATTCCTCTAGGAAATAAATCCTTTTCCTGAGACGGAAAAGCTCCTCCCAATTTATTCAGTTCCGCTAATAAATCTCCGTTTTCAACAACACTCACATCCAATATGCCATTCCTCTTCCTCAAATAATCGGCTGTTTCCAAATCGATGTACAATAATTTCTGATTCAAGCCCGGAGAATTATTATACGTTGCATATGCATCATCGGCATGAACCCCCAAATCCATTAATCCTTTCCGGGTCAATCGGGATTCAGGGCGGCCATCGGTAACTATCTTATGTAGGAACTGGGTTTTCTTCGGAGCTTTTAACTTCTGACCATTGACATACACTTCCCTATCCTTTATCTGGAATTCATCACCGGCGACCGCCAAGCATCTTTTGATATAATGATCCCTCCTATCAACGGGTCTGTAAACGAGATCAAATAATTTCGGATCATGTAATTGGGAGCGGGTTACTTTTCCTCCGGCCATGATATGTCCATAATCATATCTCCCCCCTAAAACGGATTTGAATTTTTCGGTTTTATGCCTCACAATGGTATCCCCTTCGGGGAAATTGAAAACCACGGGATCATTCACTTTGACGCCTTTCGTACTCCCCAATCTTCTATGAGGCCATTCTATCCACCTCAAATAGGATTCCTTTTCCGTTTTGGGTATGGTGTTGTGTAACAAAGGCAATTGCAGAGGCGTATTGGGCATCCTCATTCCATAGCTTGCCTTACTGACAAAAAGGAAATCCCCGGTTAATAACGAACCCTCCATAGAAGGAGTAGGAATGGTATAGGCTTCAATCAGGAACATCCGGATGAATGTAGCTGCGAAAACGGCAAAAATAATGGCTTCGGCCCATTCTCTGGAGCCTCCCCGATAAAATGGGCTACTCCTTAGTTTTTCCATTTTATACTTGTCCGCCCCTTTTTGAGCGGCCTGTAATTCGGTTTTATATTTCTGATACTCGGTCTCTCCTTTGAATACCCACTTTACAGTTTTGGAAAAACCAAGGTAGCATAAATAAAAAGGGGCAAAAGCCACCGCAAGGAAATGATCCTTGAAAGTGAATTTACCAAAGCTATTGGCAGTAGTTACAAATAGGGAGGCATAGATGAAGAAATTGACAATGGGAATGAACAAAAGGGCTGCCCGCCATTTTGGATATCCGACCATTTCCATCCATTCCATCTTACCCAAAACCGGCACGAATGCCTTCCAGGGTTCTATTTCTCTTTTTTTGAAAATGCCATATAATCCTACATGGCCTATAATTATCAATATTAAAAATATAATCCACTCCATAATGGTCAACTCTGTTTTTATTCTAAAGATGAATTCGGGTCGAAAGGACTCTTTCCTTTCTGCCACAAAAATAAAGGAATAGTTGGGTATAAGATTGTATTCGATAGTCTATTTTCGATGTAAGTAAGGGATATTTTCTACGAATGCGAACTGCTGATCCAAAGCCATTTATCGACTCCTGCCTTCGTTTTGTCGGAGAAAACGACTTATTCGTCGGCAATTTCACACAATTCAAGTTTCACGTTCCTTTTCCCATTGTATATTATTCTAATCATATATTTGAATATATTGAACTATTTAGCATAAAAAAGCATTAGTTAGTTTATAATTAAAACTAATTAAAATGAAATACAATTTGCAATGGCTCTTGGAGAAATCCAAGGAAAAGGAAAGGATAAAATATCTGTTTTTCTGGGGACATCAACCCAGCAAGGATGGCTCGGTCAGTGCTTCATGTTTCAGTCAGTGGTGGATACAATCCTTTGAAGTAGAAGGGAAGGTTTACCCATCCGCAGAGCATTGGATGATGGCCGGAAAGGCACGCCTCTTCGATCCTGACATGGTAGAAGAAATCATTTCTGCCTCATCCCCTGCCTTGGCCAAGAAATTGGGTAGGAAAGTCAGGAATTTCGATTCCGAGATTTGGAATGATAAAAAATATGAAATTGTCAAGGAAGGGAATTTACATAAATTCGGTCAACACGAGGACATGAAGACATTCCTTTTAAATACCGGAGATCGGGTGCTTGTCGAAGCCAGTCCTTATGATAAGATTTGGGGTATCGGAATGATCAAAGATGATAAAAGGGCCCTACATCCGGAACAATGGAATGGTGAGAACCTCCTTGGGTTCGCTTTGATGGAAGTCAGGGATGAATTATCTGAATGATTAAAATTAATAAGATATGGACAGCAAGAAAGTCATAGATATGTTATTGGGAATTGCCCTCGGCGATGCCCTGGGCGTTCCTTTTGAATTCAAGGATTCAAATCAAATGGAACTATCCCCTTGTACGGATATGGCGGGTTATGGTACGCATAACCAAGCACCCGGCACTTGGTCTGATGATAGTTCATTGACTTTTTGTCTGGCCGAGTCGTTAAGTCGGGGCTTTGATTTGAAAGATATGGCCAAACGATTCATCATGTGGAAAAAGCTGGCATATTGGACAGCCCATGAAAAAGTCTTCGATATCGGAATGACTACATCAAAATCCATTACACAATTGGAATATCATTTGGAGAAGGATTCATTGGATGATTATTTACAGGAAAGATATACGGCCGAAGAACACACAAACGGGAATGGTTCCCTGATGCGGATTCTGCCTTTACTTGTCCATATTCATGGGAAGAAGATTGGGGAACAATTCAATATCATATGGGATGTTTCCTGTCTGACCCACGGACATATCAGGGCTGCGATGAGTTGTCTTATTTATCTAAAACTAGCAGAATATATCATTGCCGGAGAGCAGAAAATCGATGCATACCATAAAATGAGGGAAGACATTCTGGTTTTTTGGGATGCAATGGATTTTTCCATGAGAGAACGTGAACATTTCAATCGCATTATCCAAAATGATATCCGACATCTGATGCGGGATGAATTAAAATCGGGAGGGTACGTTATTGAATCATTGGAGGCCTCCATCTGGTGTTTCCTATACCACAATACTTATGGCAAGGCCGTAATCGATGCGGTGAATTTGGGTCATGACACAGATACTACGGCTGCCATCACCGGAGGCTTGTCTGCCTTGTATTATGGTTTGGATGTGCCTTCCAACTGGTTGGAAGTTCTGGCTAAAAAAGATGAGATAGTAGATCTGGGGAAAAGATTGTCCAATTCTTATAAGACATAAAAAAAGCGGTACTCAACGAGTACCGCCTCCATTCACATATTATCTAAAAAATTCGCAACAAATTATTTGGAAGCAATTGCTTTTGAAATCACTACTTCCTTAGTTTGGATGCTTCCTGTAGTGAAATTCTTAACTTGTACGGTGTGGCTGCCAGATGGCAAATCCAAACTCATATTTCCAACGATATCTATAGATGCAGGGGAGAAACTCATTACATTACCTTCATCTCCGAAAGCCGATATTAACATGGCATCATAATCCATATCTTCAGTTCCACCGAACAATACTCCTCTACTTTCATCCCATGTCCAAGTTGAAGAAGACATTTTATTCATCAGTGCAGCCAATTCATTTCCGGAGTTGAATGCAGCGGTGATTTCTTTTCCTTCGAAATTCCATTCTGAAACGAAGAACTTCTTTCCTTGAAGAGAAGACAATTTGAATACAGTGATGTTCTTTTCAGCATTTGGTTTAAGGTTATCAGTCACAACTTCACCATTCACCAACAATTCATAATTAGCGATTTCGATTTCATCCAATTCGATGATAACATTACCTAATCTTGAATCACCAATCCAATCTTTAGCTACAGCAATGTTTTTGCTTTCCATACAAGAGATTGAAATCTCTTTGGTTATTTTCTCACCTGTTGTCTTATTTACCGTTTCTATTACATACTCTCCAACACCCAAACGGATAGAAACACCATTTCCGATGGCCAAGTTCCCTTGAACATCATAGTTACAACTTCTGTATTCTCCGTTGTAAGCTTTTCCGTTTACACGAACATCATAACCGGCAAACTCAGCATTATCAATTCCTAAGCACAATTCCTCATATTGGTTGCAATCATCCAACATAACTGATTGGATAGCATCAGCAGCATTTGAACTCAAGGAAAAGAACAAAAAGAAGGATACTAGGATAAGAACGATTCTCATGTCAGTACTTATAGAAAGGATTTGAAGTTCAGCTACGTTAGATTTCATTTTTGTTTTTGTTTTGTATTCTCTTTAGTATGTATGTTGTGTCTGTTCCATTGTTGTCTTGCGACACTACAAAAAGGTCAACTTCTGTGCCAAAATTTATAATTTCATTAAGAAACCAGGGACATTAACATATTAGAAGTTGTAAAAATAAATTACATAAATATTTGATTATCAATAATCAAAAAAGATTCCATTCAAAATAAAAAAACAAAAAGTGACTTTAAAATTATACATATATATTATTTTTTAATTCAAAAAACAGGACTTGTTCCCCTTTACAGGCAATGGTATTATAAATAAGGATTATATTTGCCCACCAACCGTATGAAATTATCACAAGTTACAAAGGGGCGTTTCAAAAGGCTTGGCCTGATCTCCATTGTCAGTACGACAATCGGATTGTTCCTTCTTCTTCTTTCCGTACAGGTTTATTTTGATTGGAGGCAAATGAATCAGGGGAATGAAGGTTATGTGATTCTCAACAAACCGGTAAATATTCTCAGTACTTTGGGAATGAAGGCCCAGTTCAGTGAAAAGGAAATCGAGGAGTTGGAATCCCTTAGCTATGTTAATAAGGTAGGTACTTTTACTTCGAATGATTTCCGGGTCACTTTGGGCAACGCCGGTTTAGGATTCAGGACAGAAGCATTTATGGAGTCTGTTCCGAATGAATTTTTGGATGTGGATGTACCTAGATGGGAAAAATTCGAACCGGGAGATCCGATTCCCATTGTTTTGTCTGCCGATTATCTGGCATTGTATAATTTCGGTTTTGCTCCTTCCCAGGGGCTACCCCAATTCACACCCGGCACCATCGGAAGAGTGAGTTTGGATGTTACGATTTACGGAAAGAATGGAATGCTCGGAAGATACAAAGGGAAGATAAGAGGATTCAGTAAAAGGCTGAAGTCCATAATCGTACCTCAATCCTATTTGGAATATGCCAATTCCAAATATGGAAATACCGATACAACTCCTGCCAGTCGTTTAATCATCGAAGTGGATCAAGCCCAATCGCCTTCGTTTACGAAATATGTTGAGGAGAAAGGATACGAGCTTAATCTGAACAAGGCATTTGGAGAGGAAACGGCGTCATTGGTAAAAAAAGCGATCACCCTCATCACATTGATTGGATTACTTGTTCTTTTCCTTTCCATTGCAGTT
>JAHDFN010000179.1:0-8743 GCA_020628145.1 Saprospiraceae bacterium
GGTGTAGCAAGAATAAGAAAATTACCGGATACTCCATTCGGAGAATTCGTTGTTGCAGTTGCCGGACCGATGATGAATATTATTATTGGAATTTTAATTCTTATTTATTTACAAATAACAAGTCCGGAAACCCTATCTATTTTCAGTAAGGAAGTTTATGAAACTTTTTTTATTGAAGGAAAAAGAATTCGAGGGATACCTGAAAATTTTTCAATGATAAATTTAACCTTGATTATTTTAGCTTTTGTAAATCTGGGTTTGGTTTTATTTAATCTTATTCCTGCTTTTCCAATGGATGGAGGTAGGATGTTCAGAGCATTTCTGAATAGTTTTATGGATAAATTATCGGCGACCCGAATTGCAACAATAGTCGGTCAGATTATTTCTTTTATTATTTTTTTCATTTCCATTTATTATGGACAATATGGTCTTGCCCTAGTAGGTGTTTTTGTTTATTATATGGCAGCATATGAATTTAGGATGATTAAAAATGAAGTATTCAGAAACCGTTTTAATTTATCCAATATTATTAGAACACATTTTACAAAATTAAATTTATTTTCTACGAAAAAAGAAGTTATTGAACTGTTTACCAAAGGTTTGGAAAAGAATTTTTTAGTTTTTGATCATGAAAATAATATTATAGGAATTCTTTCTAAGGAAAATATTCTGGATTGGATTTCTAGTAATGAAAATTATCCAACAAATGAAATTCAAAGATATATTCGGAAAAGTATTCCGATGTTGGATGTAAAAATGAAAATAGATGATGCTTTACAATTAATGCGTGATTTTAATTTGGAATTATTACCTATTGCAGATGGGGATGATTTTCTAGGAATTATTGACCGGAATGGAATTTTCGAATATTTAAATTTGCAGCAAAAAATAATAGATTTTTAATTTCTTGAATCTTTGCCCCAATCCAATTTATTTCTAATCGTCCATAAAAATTCTCGATCCGGAATTTTTACTAATGTAATTGTAAAGTCCGCTTTTCGAATTGCAAATTGATAATTTGATGAGACTGTTGCAAAACGGGAATCCAAAGTACAAAGAAAATTATCTGCACGTCCTTCTACTTCAAAAGAGACAACGGATTTATCAGAAATAACAATTGGTCTTACATTCAGATTATGAGGAGCAACCGGTGTAATTACGAAATTTCCGGAATTGGGAAAAACAATCGGCCCTCCGCAACTCAATGAATATCCTGTGGAACCGGTAGGTGTACTGACAATAATTCCATCCGCCCAATATGAATTTAAAAATTCTCCATTGATATAAGTATGGATGGTAATCATTGAAGACGTATCCCTTTTTAAAATTGTAAAATCATTTAAGGCAAAATTCACACCCTTGAAAATATCATCAGGATTCGTATCCAAATGAAGGAGTCGCCTCTTTTCGATGGTGTAATTTTTAGTATGGATATTATCTATACAATTTCGTATATATTCTTTATTCACGCTGGCCAAAAATCCTAGCCTTCCCAAATTAATTCCGATAATGGGAACGTTTACTCCTTGGATAATGATGGAAGCATTGAGGATGGTTCCATCACCACCTAGTGTAATAAAAAAATCAATTTCTCTGATTTTAAAATCCAAGGCATTATCGAATTTACCAACCGGTTTTGGAAATTGAATTTTATCCTTTATTTGTTCAAGATATGGCGTATATACAAATGCGGTAATATCATACTCAGCCAATACATCGAACAAATGTTGTACATATGCCTGATCTTTTTCCTTTAATATCCGACTATAAATGACTACTTGCATCAGAAAAATAAGTTATAATGTAAATATACTCCTTTTTCACCCAAGCGGTTGATACTATATTCTATTTGTATAACCTTATCTACATATATGACTAAGTCCAAACCGACACCTCCTCCCCAAAGCAAACCATTGGCCAGGGGGTTATTTATACTATAATGTGGATCATAAACATAACCCAAATCCGAATTAATGGTCAGGTACATTTTGAATGGCATGATTCGGAATGCTTCCAATGGCATGAACTTACTCCAATTAATTTCTTTTTTGAATAATTCGTATCTGACGGTATTTTTCATATAGGCATAATCCAAACCATCGATGACATAAAATTCATAGCCTCTGATGTAATCACCAAAATACCCCAATGCCTGATTATTATAATATGGCGGTTTATCTCTTAGTATCTGTAAACGACCTTTGGCATAATTAGCAATACTGTATTTTTTCTTTTTGCCCAATTCTACATAATATCCTAAAGCCGATTGAAGGAATAATGCATTTCGATCATCAAAAATTCCAAGACCTTCTTTTGTAATATTGGCTTCTATCAAATGCCCTTTCATCGGATATGCTTTGATATCCCGCCGATCCCATTGATAGGTATAGGCTATTGAAAAATATCGTTGTTTTTCTTTTGCTTCCAGAAAAAAATCAGGATTGAATATTTTTACTGAATCTGCTATGATGCGATGGAAATATGTGGCATCTACCTTATGTCTTTGATATAATGCCGGTCTATATGTCGTACCTATACCATATCGGATTCTCCTCAACATGAACCTTTCATCGTCCCGATAAAAAACCACATCATTTTCTTGGGTCGTATAACCGACTTCCTTATTTCTGCTAAAAAGAAAATTGGTACTCATCCCGACGGTCTTGGCTTTATTGATAAAAGGGAGCGAATATTCCAATTCGTATTTTTGGGTATAACCCAATTGGACGGTGGCCTTGAGAATATCCCTCCTTCCCGAAATATTATAATAATATCCTCTCAATCCATAATTCACTCTTTTGAATGAACGGTTTTGTTGTTTCCACCAAACATTGAAATTTCTATCGGCCAATTCGAAAATGGGAATAGGATATATATACCATCCTTCCCTTACTTTGATATGCATGGTGACCAAATAGTTATCTTCCCAATTCTTGATGTTTAATGCTACGGTATAGAATAATCCGGTGTTCAGTAATAAATCCTGATTCCTTGCTAGGGTTTGGGTCAATTCTACAATCCGTAATGTATCTCCTTCATTGAAATCCAATTCTCTTAGAATCGTTTCTCGTTTGGTTTTCTTATTTCCCTCGATTTCAATTTCATTGACAACTATCCAGTTGTTTTCCTGCCCATAGCTAGGGGAAATTAATACCCAACATCCCAAAATTAGAATGAACTGACCAATCAACTTACAATATTTACAAGTAGGAATTATTTTCATTTCTTTTCGAATACTTTGAAAGTATAGGGATGTATGTTTTTTTCATCCGGCTCGTAGTGGTCCTTAACTTTCAAAACCCAATCATCCGGATCTATTTCAGGAAAAAATGTATCTGCATCCGGTACTTCCAAATCTACTTCAGTAAGAAACAACCGATCCCAATATTCCATACTGGCCTCATATATCTGAGCTCCTCCAATAATGAAAACTTCTTTTTCATCATTATCATATGCAATTTCCAATGCCTGTTCAATAGAGGGACAAACTATCGTACCGGATGCTATAAAAAAAGGTTGCCTACTGACAATGATATTTGTCCTTTTAGGTAGTGGACGTCCAATAGATTGAAATGTTTTTCTACCCATAATGATGTGGTGATTCATTGTAACGGATTTGAAATATTTCAAATCGGCCGGTAGATACCAGGGTATATCATTATTTCTACCCATTGCATTTTTATGGGCAGTTGCAACTATAGCGGAAACTAACATATATTAAATTGTTTAAATTGTTTTTTGGTTCGATTTTGGTATAATGAAATTATTAAATATGATTGGTTATTTTCATCAAAGATAAACACTCCCTTAATTATCTTTGCTCACTAACTGAATAAGATTTCGTAAAATCATTGTTGAAATTTATTAATGAAACATACAGGAATTAAAGTTTTTGCACCAGCATCTGTAGGGAATGTAATTGTCGGATTTGATATTATGGGACTGGCATTGAATAAACCCGGAGATGAAATTATTGCTCGTTTTTCGGATAAACCCGGATTGAGAATCACCAAGGTGACAGGAGCAAAGGGTAGGATACCGAGTGAGGTAGAAAAAAATACTGCGAGTGTTGCCGCTTTATCATTCTTGGATCATATAGGTGAAAAAGGAAAAGGTATCGAAATTGAAATTCATAAAAAGATGCCTTTTGCAAGTGGTCTAGGGTCCAGTGCGGCGAGTGCGGTTGCGGGTGTTTTTGCTATGAATGAATTATTCAAAAGGCCATTACAAAAAAGAGAATTATTACCATTTGCCGTTAAGGGGGAGGAGTTGGCCAGTAAAGCACTTCATGCAGATAATGTAGCACCTTCACTTATGGGAGGGATTATTTTTATTAGGAATAATCATGAATTGGATATTCAAAGACTACCTGCACCCAAAGGATTGTATGCAACAGTTATCCATCCGAAAATAGAAATCAAGACTTCTGAATCGAGAGGTGTTTTAAATAAACATATTACATTAAATAATCATGTATTGCAATCTGGAAATTTAGGAGGATTCATCATAGGTTTATTCAAATCCGATTTTGATTTGATAGGTCGTTCCTTGAATGATATTTTGATTGAACCACAAAGAGCCGGATTGATTCCAGGGTTCAAAGATGTGAAAAATGCAGCATTGGAACAAGGGGCATTAGGTTGTAGTATTTCAGGAGCAGGCCCATCTATTTTTGCATTGAGTGCCAATAGTTTCATAGCTGAGAATGTCGGCTCGGCGATGCAAAAAGTATTTCATGATTTGAAGATAGATTCTGAATTATTCATTTCTACCATTAATCCGGAAGGAGCATTTAAATATTAGAATAATGCGATTGTACAGTACCAAAAATAAAGAGAATAAAGTTGATTTATCCAAAGCAGTCCTAAAGGGGTTGCCGGAAGATAATGGTTTATATATGCCGGATGATATACCTACTTTGCCCCAAGAATTTATTCAGAATATAAAGGAGTATTCTTTTCAGGATATTGCTCTTAAGGTATGTTCTACACTTTTGAAAGATTCGATACCGCAAAATGATTTAAAGGATATCGTATATGGAGCCATAGATTTTCCAGCTCCTTTAATCCAAATGGATGCACAGAAATATATTTTAGAACTATTTCATGGGCCATCTTTAGCATTTAAGGATTTTGGTGCAAGATTCATGGCCCGATTGATGAGCTATTTCAATCGTGGAAATAATAGGGAATTAGTGATTTTAGTTGCAACTTCCGGAGATACAGGGGGAGCAGTTGCTGCCGGATTTTATAAAACTCCTGGAATAAAAGTAGTCATTCTATATCCTAGTGGTAAAGTGAGTCATCTTCAAGAAAAACAATTGACTACCCTAGGCCATAATATTACAGCACTTGAGGTAGATGGTACATTCGATGATTGTCAAGCGTTGGTTAAAAAAGCATTTCTAGATAATGAATTGACAAATAAGATTCGTCTCACTTCAGCCAATTCAATCAATATTGCCCGTTTAATTCCACAAACCTTTTACTATTTTGAAGCATACAAACAATTAGAAAATCCTTCGGATGTCGTGTTTTGTGTACCATCAGGTAACTTTGGCAATCTAACTGCAGGATTATTGGCTTCAAAAATGGGCTTACCCGTACATAAATTCATTGCAGCTACTAATTCAAATAATGTAGTTCCTGCTTATTTGGGTAGTGGAACTTATAGCCCTAGGCCATCGGTAAGAACGATTTCTAATGCTATGGATGTAGGGAATCCATCAAATTTTGCTAGAATGGAGGATCTTTATGGTTTCACGTGGAACAATATGAAGCAAGAAATTGAAGGATATTCTTATACGGATAAAGAAACGGAAGAGGGGATGAAAGAAGTCAAAGCCAAATATGATTATACTATTGATCCTCATGGAGCAGTGGGATATATGGCATTAAAGGAATATCAAAAGGATAATCCTAATACACAAGGAATAATATTGGAAACGGCTCATCCATCTAAATTTTTACCTGATGTAGAGCGAATTTTAGGTTATACTCCTAATATACCGGCCAGATTGGCGGAGTTAAGAGATAGGAAGAAAGAAGCTATATGGACTAAAAATAACTACGAAGACTTTAAAAAATGGTTATTAGGGAGTTATTAGATTATTGTTTCACGTGAAACAAAGTATATTAAAGCTCTATTTCAAGACTGGGAGAATCCTTTTTAAGGACTTCTCCCGTTTCTTTATCACCTATATGTACATTCACAATGTTTATTTGGTCCTCAAATAAATCGTGTAAAAGTGCATTTTTAATATATAGTGTCTTTATTCTTTTTACATTTTCTACTTCCAAATACATCCAAATTACATCATCCTCATACTCTCTGCCGAGGTATTTATAGCTCTTTTCTTTATTGTTAACCTTGAAAACAACATTTTTTTGCAAGTATTTTTGAATATACGCTTGGGCATCATCCAACTCTTTTTCAGTATTTAAATGTAGGTTTTCTCCTGATAACTCATGGATAGCATCTTCTAAATCTTCTGTAAAAATCCTTATGGAGGTTTCTAATGATTTATTTTTTGCATTATAATCCACTTCAGAAAGGCCTATGTGATAGTCGTGGTATCCATAAGAATTTAATAAAAGGAATATGTAGAATAGGAAATTCATAGTATAATGTTTCACGTGAAACCAAATATGGTCGATTCTAATGTAATTTGATAGTAGAAAAACCTTACTTTTACGATGTAAATTAAAATTATAATACTGATGAAATTACGTACTAAAGTTATTATTTCTTTGGTTATTCTGCTGTTTTTTAACCATATCTTAATCCAAGGACAGGAAAATACCAACACGAATAAATTCAAGCAATTGGGCCAAGAGCTCCCAACACCTAATTCTTATCGTTCTGCTTCCGGAGCACCAGGTCACCAATACTGGCAACAAAAAGCAGATTATGTAATGAAGATCGAGTTGGATGATTCCAAACAGCGTATTTATGGGGAAGAAACCATTACTTATTACAATAATTCTCCCGATGTTTTAGAGTATCTATGGTTGCAATTAGACCAAAACATGAGAGCAAAAGACTCCGATACTTATAAAATAGCCACTACTGGAGTAAATGAAAAAATGAGTTTGAGGCAAATTAATCGAATGATCGCTGATTTTGACGGTGGATTTAAATTAGATCATGTCAAGGATGCTCAAGGAAATCCTTTGCCTCACACAGTTAATAAAACTATGTTGAGGATAGAAATTCCAAAACCATTAGCAAAAGGAGATTCATATACTTTCAATATTAAATGGTGGTATAATATCAATGATAGGATGAAAATAGGAGGGCGTTCAGGATATGAATACTTTCCTGATGATGACAATTACTTATATACCATTGCCCAGTTTTTTCCTAGAATGTGTGTTTATGATGATGTGAATGGATGGCAGAATAAGCAATTTTTAGGAAGAGGGGAGTTTGCTTTGGTCTTTGGAGATTATGAAGTGAGTATCACAGTTCCTGAAGATCACTTGGTTTCTGCAACAGGTACTTTACAAAATGCCGAAGATATCCTGACAGAAAAACAACAGGATTTATTGAAAAAGGCTGAAAGTTCATTTGAAGATTTAGTGATTATAGCCTCACAGGATGAAGCGGAAAAAAGAGAAAAAACGAAAAAGAAAGGTAAGAAGACTTGGACATTCAAGGCAGAAAATGTTCGTGATTTTGCATTTGCATCCTCTCGTAAATTTATTTGGGATGCAATGGGTGTGAAAATGAATGACGGTAGAGTAGTTATGGCTATGTCGATGTATCCTAAAGAAGGAAATCCTTTATGGGAACAATACTCAACTAAGGCAGTCGCTCATACTTTGAAATGGTATTCGCATTATACCATTGAATATCCTTATCCGGTAGCATGGTCTATTCATACTAAGAGAATCGGTATGGAATATCCGATGATTTGCTTTAATTATGGCCGCCCTGAAAAAGACGGTACTTATTCTCCCAGAACGAAGTATGGTATGATTGGAGTCATAATCCATGAAGTGGGACATAATTTCTTTCCGATGATTATCAATTCTGATGAAAGACAATGGACCTGGATGGATGAAGGATTGAATACTTTCGTTCAATATTTGACCGAGTGTCAATGGGAAAGAAACTATCCTTCAAGAAGAGGGCCGGCTCATAAGATTGTCAATTACATGAAAGGTGATAAAAAGAACATTGTTCCCATTATGACCAATTCGGAATCTATTTTACAATTCGGAAATAATGCATATGGTAAACCTGCAACGGCACTGAACATATTAAGGGAATCAGTAATGGGTCGTGAATTGTTTGACTATGCTTTTAAACAATACTGCGAAAGATGGAAATTCAAACACCCGGAACCGGCTGACTTTTTTAGAACGATGGAAGATGCATCGGGAGTAGATTTAGACTGGTTTTGGAGAGGTTGGTTCTATACGAATGATCACTGTGATATTGCATTGAAAGATGTGAAGTGGTATAAGTTGGATAGTAAAAATCCTGACAAGGAAAATATTGCTAAGAAAAAAGAAAGGGATGAGAAAACAGTCAATATCAGTGATATTCGAAATAAGGAATCTATTGCTAAGACATATGATGAAATGGATTCCAGCTTAAAGGATTTTTATTCGACTTATGATCCATTAGATGCAACGGTATTGGATCGAAAGGATTATAAGAAATATTACGAATCTCTATCAGCTGATGAAAAGTCATTGTTAAATTCAGGATATAATTTCTATGAAATCACATTCGA
>JAHDFN010000179.1:8753-9040 GCA_020628145.1 Saprospiraceae bacterium
GCTGAAATCTGGAGACAGAGAAATGAAAAAGTTACAAAGGTTTTCATCAAAAAGAAGGAAGTAAAGAATATAACGCTCGATCCGTTTTTGGAAACAGCAGATACGGATACCAGTAATAATTATTTCCCTGAAAAGAAACAGGCTTCGAGATTCGAATTGTTTAAACAACAAGAATTCAATAGGGAAAACCCTATGCAAAAAGCTGAAAGAGCAAAAAAAGTTAAAAACCCTTGATAATCAGTTGTTTATAATTTATATAGCGGATATTTTGTAACGAAATATCCGCT
>JAHDFN010000180.1 GCA_020628145.1 Saprospiraceae bacterium
CGATGTTGATGACGGTTGCGATTTGACAACGGATTCCTTCGATGCTGCGAATTGCATTATCATTAATATGGAGCCTGATTGTAATGACAATGATGATTGTACGGTAGAGTTTTATGATGCCGATAATTGTCTTTGTGATTATACACTGTTGCCTTGTGCGACATTCTGTACTCATACTTCAGGGTGGTGGAATGGACATTCCAATACTATTGACGAGTTATTGGAAATCTGTGATGACCCGGGAATTTGTGATGGTATGGGGAACCTTTTGATTGGTGATTTTGTCCTTACACCCGAATGTGTGAAGGACTTGGTACAGGATAGTCCTAATTCCAATCCTACCGATACTATTTGTGGAGTGCCGGGTGATATGACAGGGAAGTACTTCTCGAATCTAATAGCTGTTAAATTGAACCAATTGAATTATGTTTATTTGGACAATTCAACATCCTATGAGTTATATGATATGCTTTTGGATGATGTATGTTGGTCAACCCAGGATGTACAGGATCAATTCGATTCCTTGCCAGAGGATATTGTAACTATCGAAGATTTGATTATGTTGGTTGAAGCATCAAATTATGATCCTTTCTATTCCGAATTGTTATTCAAAATCAATACAAGGTTCAATAACTGTGATAATATCGGTTGTACAGGAGGTAGCAATGTTGATGGACTGAACACTGAATTCGAAGTGAAAGTGGGCCCTAGCCCTACATTCGATATGGTATATATGGATATTCATTCGAAAAGTACCGAAAAAATAGAATTCAATATCTATGCTGTAGATGGCAAACTTATCAGCAGCCGTATTCTGAATGAAGTCCAAGAGGGTAGGAATGAGATTGAATTCAATTTCGTAGATCTACCTTCAGGTGTTTATATCGTGTCATTCAGAAGAAGACATTTCCGTCATGTGACCAAGGTTGTAGTCATGACTGAATAATTCATCATATGGATGAAAGTCTATAATTGATACACCTCCCACTAAACGGATAAATAGAATGGCAGTTCCGGAATATACCCGGAACTGCCTTCTTCGTTAAATTGCGGTATGATAACTTAAAGAATTACTGCTGGAATGGCTTCATCCAGAATGTAAATTACCTTATTTATTGGAGGACCGCTTAATATTTTCCCCATCCATCTTTTAATCCCAAATGATGGATCACTTTTGTTTTTGATGGGTGCTGTACAAAAAAAAGAATAGCCCAAATTACAACAGCGGCATAAAGGAATTTTACATCGCCGTTCAATAAGTAAAAAATAAAACCCAATACGGCTGTAAATTCCGTTAAGCCCCAGCAGAGGGCAGATATGGGAACATATCCTCTTAGTCGGGAATCTTCATTTTCTTTTTTCCTTAATGTATTGATCGATTTGATATAAATGTATTGAACCAGCCAAATCAGAACAATTGCCAGTCCCAGATACCACCAAAAACCGATGCCGGTGATTGGATCGTGAGGCGGTTCATCTTTTTGCATGGTATAAATTACGATTCCCATGATAAGGACGGAAAGGGAAATGGCGAAATGCATAATCCGTAAGGTAAACATATAAGCTCCCGGTGTGACGGTTCTCCCCATTTGTTTTATTTTTGCATCCAAATTACAAAACAAATTCAAAATGGATTATCAAAGTATAAAGGTGGAATACGATAATGGCATCGCCATATTGACCATCAATAGGGAAAAGGCCTTGAATGCCTTGAATAAAACCGTTTTTTCGGAACTTCGTCATTATTTTTCAATAGAAGGCCCAAGTAAAAACGATTTGATCGGTGTTATTTTGACCGGGGCGGGGAATAAGGCTTTTGCGGCAGGAGCGGACATCAAGGAGTTTACGGCTTTGGATGTGGAAGGAGCGAAGGCTCTTTCGCAAAACGGTCATGAAGTGTTTTTCCTGATTGAACGTTTCCCTAAACCGGTAATCGCTGCGGTCAATGGATTCGCACTGGGTGGTGGTTGTGAGTTAACGATGGCTTGCCATATGAGGATTGCGGGAGCAAAGGCTCGTTTCGGACAACCTGAAGTGAATCTCGGCATTATTCCGGGCTATGGTGGTTCGCAACGTCTGGTGCAGTTAATCGGAAAAGGGAAAGCGATAGAATTATTATTAACTGCGGATATGATTGGAGCAGAAGAAGCCCATCGGTTAGGATTGGCGAATCATGTGGTAGAATCTGGGGAAGAAGTGGAAAAAGCTAAGGAGATTCTCAGAAAAATAGGAACGAAAGCTCCGATTGCCATTGCCAAAACCATTGAATGTGTAAATGCATGTTTCGATAAGAACGAAAATGGTTTTGCCTACGAAGTGAATGCTTTTGGCGAATGTGCAGGGACGGAAGATTTCCAAGAAGGAGCAGCCGCTTTCATAGAAAAAAGACGGGCGGATTTTAAAGGGAAATAAAAAGACGGTTTTTATAAATCCAGGATTTTTCACTTGTACATCATTTGTTTATTGTATTCATTGCTGTTAATTTTTTGATATAAAAAACAAAAATGGAATATGCGATTATAGGGGCTGGAATAGGCGGTTTGACAACGGCCCTTGCTTTTGAGAAAAAAGGAATCGATTATCAGGTTTTTGAAAAAGTACCTGAATTGAGGAAAGTCGGTGCGGGAATTTGGTTGGCTCCCAATGCATTGCAGGTCTATGAACAATTAGGTGTTTTGGATGAAATAATTTCTAAGGGAAATCCGATAAAGAGGATTACGATAGGCCAACAGGACAAAAGTCCCATTTCCGATAACCGACAGGATAAGGTCGAACGGATTTTCGGTTATTCGGCATTTGCCATACATCGGGCTAGATTGCAAGAATTGCTCATTAATGAAATTCCAAATCATAAAATCAATTTGAATAAAAGTTTTAGGAATTTCAGACAATTGGAAAATGGGAAAATCAAACTGGAATTCGAAGATGGAACTGATGCTGAATTTGATTTTTTAATCGGTGCGGATGGGATAAATTCAATGGTGCGTAAAAAACTTTTCCCTCAAAGTAAAACGAGATATTCCGGGCAGACCTGTTGGCGGGGAGTTGCTTTATTCGATTTGGAAAAAGAAATAGAAAATAGGGTTTATGAATTGTGGGGGGATCAGATAAGGTTCGGTTATTCTAAAATAGCATCCGGAGAAGTTTACTGGTTTGCCGTTGCATTGGATGAACCGAATAAAAAAGATGAACGTGGAGGAATTCAAAAGAAATTGACGTCCATGTTTTCCGATTTCGATCCTTTGATCAATCAATTGATTTTGTCAACCCCCGAAGGAGGGATAATGAGAAATGATATTTCCGATTTATATCCGCTTGAAAAATGGCATGAAAATAATATTTGTCTGATAGGAGATGCAGGGCATGCAACAACCCCGAATATGGGGCAGGGTGGAGCTCAGGCCATCGAAGATGCACATTATCTGAGTAGTTTAATTGCCAAGTATCCGAATGAGAATATTTTCGAACGATTTCAACAGAAACGTAAAAAGAAAGTTGACGACATTGCCCGGAACTCATGGGTGACCGGGAAAATGGCCCATTGGAAATATGGTCGGGGGATAAGGAATTTCCTGTTGAAAAATATACCTAAGAAAATGGTGGAAAGAAAGATGATGGAGATGTATCACATCGAGAAGGAACTATAAAATATCCAATATCTTTTCAGGCTCCGAATAATCTTGGAAAACATGTTCGGTTCCTAATGCTTTTAATTTCCCATCATTTAAAATATCTATTCCGATGAGTCGGATATTCATTTTCTTACAGGTGACATAATCCCAGTATCCGTCACCGAAATAAATGATTTCTTCAAATGGGCTAGGGTGTTTTTTTTTTGATTTCATGAATACAATGATGAATAATGTTGTCCCTTTCTTTGGCGTAGTTGCAATTAGAAAACGAAATACTTTCCAAAGGAATATTTTTACCCCTTAATTTTATTTTGGCAGATTTTTCCCAAGCACCCGTAGCGATGCCTAAAGTAAATTTTTCTTCCTCTTGGTAAAGCAAATTTAAAAAATCGGAACTACCGTTTACTGCCTTGAATTGGCGGGCATCTCTTTCGTGTTCGTTTTTCAATAATCGGAAAAAGCTTTTCTGCATTAAAGCATATTCATCCGGAGTCGGAGTCCTTCCTTTTTCATTCAAAATGATTTCTTCCGTAATGCCCCAGTCCGTGACGTTTTTTAATGCTGCCCAATCGCAATTGGAAATATCAATGCTAAATGTTTCTTCAAAAGCTTGGATGAAACACGCATCATCTACTTTTTTGGTATCGGTCAAAGTTCCGTCTATATCGAAGATAACGAGTTTCATTACTGGTTGTAAGTCAAATGGAATTAGTCGATTAGGAAACTTTCAGGGTCAGACCATTTTGACCAATCCTCTCCACCACAATTACTCCTCATGTAAATGTCATAAGTGCCATTCTGAAGATTTTCCAAAATGACTTCGCCGTCGTTGACCTGCAATGTTATTCCATTTCCTTGATTATAACCCAAGGGGCCGTATTCTATTTCATGAAAACCGGCACCTGAGGTTGAGGAAATAAAAAAACTTGCATTATTCCCGGGAGTACTGATGTTTCCGATATTTGGAGGAGAACAGTTTTCGTCTCCACAGGAACTTATTAGGAAATAAATAAATAAAATCGTTAGTGTTAGGATTTTTGATTTCATGATGTTGAATTATTTAAATTATTTTCCCCATTAAACCCTCTCCCGTTATATTGTCGATGAAACCTTTTTCCGTTCCTGATTTCGGATCGGTATTTTCATGGATGATTATATGCTCATTCAATTCGAATAATTTTCTGAGCTTTTCCAAATCCAAAACCGTATCGAAATAAATCCAGTTATTCGAACATTTTTCCCATGCTTTTCCGAAATAAGTAATAGGGGTATTTTGTTCATATAAATATTCCGATATACTTCGAATCTTATCGGATTGAATGTCTTTAATATTTTCGGAATACCTGTCTTTCAAAATGAATTGAATTTTTTCGAATCATTAATAAATGTATTCATAACAACCCAAATCCGGCATTGCCAAATCCCTCGGCATTCCATCCAAATCGGTATCCAATCCGGGAATCGGAATTCCTTTTTCTTCTGCAAATGAAAGCGTGTCCAAATGAAAGTCCCCTTCGAAGGAATCGAAGAAAAGATTTTCATCATCAGGAAGATTGAAACAGGTGCCGGGTATGCAATTATTGGTAAAGAAATCCGGATAATCCTCCAATAAATCATTCACCCTGACGATACAGTTTTCAAAATTCACATTAAAGGCTTCTCCATTACAATTCCGATCAAAGAAACCGATTTCATCATCCCTGGAACCGGCAATAATGCAATTGGTGAATTTCGCATTGAGATCGTTGCCGAGACAATCTCCACACAGTTCGTCCAAACAAAGGACATTGGTCAACTGCACAGCTGATAAGTCCGTTCCGTAGTTGGCAAAAGTACAATGTTTGAAATCGTATTCCCCACCAAAAACAAGTTGGAGGCTATTGGCTCCATTATCAACGACCAGACAATTTTCCGCATTGATATTCGCATGAACACCCAAAAGCCCGGGGCCGGATGTATTCCTGATCTGTGTATTGCTGATATCGAGATTGGCCAATGAATCCACCCGTATTCCTACAATCGAATTTTTGATAATCGTATGGTTGACGGTATGTACATTATTTCCGGTGAATAGCCTAATGCCTGCCCATTGGCCGCTTACATCCTGGAAAGGTTCTTCCAGCCGATCTCCCTGGATAACAATCGGATTATTCAATTCCCCTTCCAGCCTGAGTCGGGCGTCCGGCCCGAAAAGCCAAATCCCATCATTGTAGAATTCACCTTCTCCGGCATTGACCAATCCGCCATGAACGTAAATTTTCGTTCCTGCCGGAATGACTAATTCGCAACTGTCAACAATCAGAATACCATAGATGACATAAGGCTTTGGATCATTCCATGTTTCAATGCCCATGTTACAGGTGTAACGATTGATTGTGCCACCACTGAATCTGCTTGGAAAATAATTCGCATTCTGACCGAAGGCCTCCAGGGTTACTTCCTGATTATTCCCATTTGTTTCGAATTTGAGTTTTTCATAAATTACGAAGGGACTTACGGATAAGGGGTCATCCGGGTCAATGGTGACTTCCATGAAAATATAAACACTGTCATTGCCGGCAATGGGGATAGGAGGTAAAGGTTCTCCTGTATCACCATTCTGGTTGAAAATATTGCCGTTTGCCCCAACGGTATAGCCATCCACATTCATTCTGAATTTGGAGGTATTCCCGTTTTCCAAAAATATTTTTTGTATTTCGATGGGATTGCTACTTGTATTATAAGCTTTAAGAATTCTTGTGGCAGAACCCAATTGGGTGAAAACCGTATCGAATCTGAGCGTATCTACAGAAAAGTCCAATGTGATGTCGGGACTTGTATCGAAATTGTCTTCCTGACAGGAATGGAAAAAACCCAAAAGGGAAGCCAAAAGGAAAAAAAAGGCGAGTAAACCGTATTTGTTATTCATGCTTATCCAAAATATATGGGGTCAAATATATGGTTTAAATCATTTCCATGAATGAATAACGGATGGAATGTGAAGGAAGTGTCTTCCCTTGTTTTATTGTGATAATAATAGTTTGTAAAAAGACCCTTCGGAATCCGGTTCTTCAATGGTCTTTTTATATTCAATTCCCCAAGAATCCAACAAGGACAAAGAAGGAAGGTTTTGAGGGGAAACAGTGGCAATAATCCTTCTATTCCAAAGATGTTGTTGTTCCTTGAGAAAACCTAGGACATCCTTCATAATACCCCTTCTTCTTTCTTCAGGATGTATCATATAGACGATTTCCAATTCACCTTCATTGGTGTATTGGGTTTCTTTGAGTTCAAAATGTCCTACCATTTTACCCTGATCCGATATGGCCCAAATCCAAAACCAACGATCCTCTTCGCTTTTTTCATAAATGGACAGGATTTTGGCGAACATTTTACGCTCTACCTCGGGATCTTCATCTGTTCCACCCATATATCGGATAACATCCTCTTGGGTTCCGGTTTCTATAAATCGTTCGAGATCCCCCGGCAGATAGGGGCGGAGTTCGAAGCGACCGGTTGCATAAACAGGTGGTTTCATGATTCGAATTTTTCAATAAACGGATTAATGAAACGCTCGTCTTTGGCATAAATGGCAAAAACAACCCTTCGGAACCTGTTTTGGAAAACACCATTCAGGGCTTCCAGATGCCATTGGGCCATTTCTTCGGGATCGTTTCTGAAAACACCACATCCCCAAGCACCCAGAACCAATGTTTCATGTTTATGTAGTATGGCAACGGACAACATCTTGGCAATCCTTGTCCGCATCACGGTTGGAATCTTTTCCACATTTTGGAATTCATTCCGAATGACAACTCCGGTATTTACGGCAGGGGAGGTGAGGATCGTTACCGTATCCGATTTATCCAATGTGTTTCCATCTTCATCTACGAAGATAGGGACTTCGGGAGCATAAATCATATGATCCGAATATAGACAGGTTCTCAATTTCCGATGATATCGGTAATATTCTTCGGCTTTGAGCAAACAAGGATAAAGCCCCGTAGCCCGGGCAATGCTTTCTTCCTGGGCCTGCGCTCCTCCTAGGAATCCGCCGCCCGGATTTTTAGCGGAAGCGAAATTGAGGCAGAAAATATTCCTTTCCCCTTCTGCAATCAATGCCCTGACCGTATCCATTGTCGTACCGGATACGACTTCGTATTCGGTTTTTTCAAAACGGGCGTTTTGTTGGGATATGTCCTTCAAAATATCATCCAGTTCCGAGGGTGTGTAAAGTATTGTTCCTTTTTCAGCCGTTTCCTGTGCCTCGGAAATATCTACTTTCTCTCCGTTTGGATTGATGAAGAATCCATTGGAAATAGTGTCCAGTGTATTTTGGGCGATGACTCGTCTTGTTGATTTTTTCATGGTTATCTGAATTTGTATATTTAATGATTCATTCGAACTAACTTACAATTCTTAGTTTTAGTTCAAAACTAAGTAATTTTTTTATTTTACGGATTATGGCTGAAGAAATATATGCAGTAAATAGAACTTCTTTTCGGAAATGGTTATCCGAACATCATGATACTTGTGAGGAGGTTTGGTTGATTCTTTACAAGAAAAAATCAGGGAAGGCTTCAATCGATTGGGCCGGAGCTGTGAAGGAGGCCTTGTGTTACGGTTGGATAGATTCCTTGAAGAAGGGAATCGATGATGAGAAATGGAAACAGCGTTTTACACCGAGGAAACCCAAGAGCGTATGGTCTAAGGTGAATAAGGATTATATCAGGAAACTAATTGAAGAAGGATTGATGACCGAGTACGGTTTGGAAAAAATCAGGATAGCGAAAGAAAACGGTTCTTGGGAAAGTTTGGATAAGATAGAAGCATTGGAAATGCCTCCCGAATTGGAAGCCGCCTTGGATAAATATCCGGGATCGAGGGATAATTATGAGAAATTTCCGAAAACGGTGAAGAAATCGATTTTATATCATATCAATATTAAGAATGAAGAAGAACGGTTGAAACGTTCGGATACGACAGCGAGGTTGGCTGCTGAAAATATAAGGAATGACTCCATCTACAGATTGGGACTGAAGAAAAAGGAAAAATGATTCGGGGCAATTACACTCGTAAAATACTAGATTAGCTACAACGTTTTGGCTAAATGCCGTAGGGGTGCGTAGCCCCTATGGACATTTTAGCCTTTGTTGTAGCCAGTTTTATCCCGGCTTACTGTGCCATTCATGGAAAAGCCCGGAAGGGTCTCTTTGTGACCTTATCAGTTGGACTTTATCCAATTTCTCTTTATCCATAAAAGTAAAAGTTCGTTTGTGCAAAGCCTCATCTGCCAATTGAATTCCCGTTGACAAGTGTTCCATTTTCCTCATCATGTTACTTGCCCAATCTCCGTACTTATGAGTGTCAGCTTGATTTTTCC
>JAHDFN010000181.1 GCA_020628145.1 Saprospiraceae bacterium
GAACTACGATCCGGGCAATCCTCCTACTCCCCTTCCTTCGGGATTGAGTATCGGTGATCCTTTATCAACTATTTCGGGAGGATGTTTCAACGCCGATTTCCTGACCGATTATGTATGCTTTAATATCATCACATGTTGCACGCCCGATCCTGCTTGCATAGGAACAGATATTTCCGTAAGTAAGACCGGATTTAATGCTGCTTATGAACTGGTTTACGTATTGGTCGATGAAAATGGAAACATTGTTGCACAAAATGACACCGGTGTTTTTCCTACAACGACTATGAATGAGGGGGAAACCTATGATGTCCACGCCTTGAATTATGACCCGGCCAACATTCCGGCACCTCTTCCTGCCGATTTGATTGGGCAACCCGTAAGTGATGTAGGAACCACAACCCCGGGATGCTTCAATTCTAATTTCCTGACAGACATTATTTGTTTTACAATGGAATGTTGTTCGAATAATGTAGGGTTTATCAAGGAGTAATCCTCTTACATCCTATCTATCCATTTACCACCTAGGGTCAGATATTTTTTCATCAGATTCGCTGTCATACAGGAATGCATCGGAAGGACGCCTATTATATCTCCAACTTCATAGGAGTCGAACATTTCATCCGAGACCTGAAGTACACCATGCTCCTGACTCATCCGGGTATAATAATTCTTATGTAAGGGGGCAGACCACCCACCCTCTTTTAAATCGACCACCAGGCCATAAATAGTCTTATCCAAAAAAGGGTGTATTCGGTTATCCCTTGCAAAATGTACCGCACCTCCATAAATAACAAGTTGATTTCTTTCCTTATGTTTGGCGACTATGGGGCAAGCCATTGCCACCGCAATTTTATCCAAAACATTAGATCCTATAATCCATTGCATTACATCATAAAATACATAATTACCCGGTCGGATTTCATCCATCGCAGTAAAATCTTCGGCTTGTGAACATGTAGGCGTATCCCCTACCGAAATCATCATACCAGGATATTGATTTATAAAATGATGTTTTAATTTTTTGATCTTATTCTGATAAGACTCATGGATTTCCAATATTTGCCGGAGACCTCTGGCTCCATATGATTCTCCGGCATGAATCAAAAACCCCTTAAACGATATTTTCGGGGATGCTTCTACCAGCTTACAAAGTTTTTCAAGGCTATTCAAATTATGAATATCAATACCTGTTCTATGATTCCCGGCATCTACTTTCACAAAAGCAAATACATCAGCAGTCAGTTTTTGATTGAGAAAAGTAACCGCTTTTTCATTTTCAACGAGGATATTCAATTGGATCTTGGACGCCAGTAGATTAATCCTTTCCCATTCCAGTATATTGATCGGAAATGCTACGGTTATATCATCCCATCTGTCTGCAAAATATTCTGCCATTGCCAGGGAGGAAACCGTAATCTTGTCCACCCCGCATTCCCTGAACCATTCCCCGATCTCTAATGACACATGTGTCTTAAAATGAGGCCTCAATTCTATTTGGTTCCTTTGGGCCTTATCGGCCATGAAACGGATATTGGCAATACACTTCTTTTCGTCTAGAATGAGTGTAGGTTCTTTGATGAATCGTCTATAAGGCATAAAGTATAGTTAATATCTAGTTTAGATGATGTTTGCTAAGCTAGCAAATATTATTTTTGGAATGAAAATTAAAACATGGATAATATGTACACAAAAATCACAATGGGAATTATAGCTTTTTCCCTTTCCATCATAGCCTTGAAGAATCTAGATATTGTCGGTTCTGCCAATGCAGTTGTCCAAGATCAGCCAAATGTTATGTTTGCTAAAGGACAAGAACCATTTATGGGTGAAATCAAAATCTTTGCCGGAGATTTCGCACCTGAAGGATGGATGTTTTGTGAAGGGCAATCACTTAAGATAAAAAAGAACGAAGACCTTTATTCCCTGATAGGAATGACTTTCGGAGGCGATGAAGATGAAGAAACATTCCAGTTACCTGATATGAGGGGAAGACTTCCTATGGGTGCTGGCCAAACTACAAATACCTCATTTTTTGAATATGGGGAAAATGCCGATTTATTCTTTAGAAAAAACAACACCCGTCTTCGAGCCAATCCCAATAAATTGCTTCAGAACAATAATCAATCCCGTGGAGCAATCGGCAATCCCACGGGAGCCACTATTGGTAAGGATCAATTGAAGAATTATCAGATTGAAACGGGGATTCTCAATTTAAGATACATGATATGTGTAAAAGGAGCCGTGCCAGAATAACCCTATCAAGGTATTTTCCTTTATACAAAAAAAGCGGCTTGGAAGAATCCTTCCAAGCCGCTTTTTATATAATGTTGCTAACTTCCTATTGAAAGAAAATCATTACCTTTATTTTCCATAAAATGCCTCTTCGGTATTTCCTTTTTCAATTTCAACCAGAGATATCTTCTCTTAAAAACCATTAAATTTTGGCAAAACCAACCAAAAGCAAAAGCAAGAAGGTTACTCCACTCATGCAACAGTATTTCGATGTAAAAAAGAAATATCCTGATGCTATTCTATTGTTCCGAGTCGGAGACTTCTATGAGACTTTTGGAGAAGATGCCATTACCGCTTCGGGCGTATTGGGAATTATCCTAACAAAAAGGAATAATGGCGGTTCAGATATCGAATTAGCCGGGTTCCCCTATCATTCCTTGGATATGTATCTCCCCCGATTGGTCAGGGCCGGTTACCGGGTAGCGATTTGTGAGCAATTGGAGAAGCCGAGCAAGGAAAAGAAAATCGTTAAACGAGGAGTTACCGAAGTCGTAACCCCCGGTGTAGCGACCGGCGATAAATTATTGGATTATAAAAACAATAATTATCTATGTGCAGTCCATTTCGGGAAGAAAAAAACGGGAGGTATTGCTTTTATGGATATTTCAACGGGAGAATACCTCGTCACCGAAGGCCCTATTTCCCATATTGATAAATTGATTCAAGGGTTCAACCCTTCGGAGGTATTATTTGCCAAAGGCAAATCAGATGTTTTCCACCAGCGTTATGGAGAAAAATACCATACTTATCCCTTGGACGAATGGATTTTCACCACGGACTATACCCGTGAAAAACTATTGGAACATTTCCAAGTTAAGAACCTGAAAGGGTTCGGTGTAGAGGAATTGGAATTGGCTCAGATTGCAGCCGGCACCATTCTCCATTATCTGGATAGTACGGAAAACAAAAAAATCCAACACATCAATTCCATCGCCCGAATAGAACCGGACAAGTATGTTTGGTTGGATCGGTTTACCATCCGCAATTTGGAATTGATTTTCTCAAATCATGAATCCGGTGTTTCATTGATTGACATATTGGACAAGACCGTCTCTCCTATGGGTGCCCGTTTATTGAAAAAATGGGTCGTCCTTCCTTTAAAATCCCAAGAAGCTATTTCATCAAGATTGGATGTCGTGGATTATTTCAATCAACATTCGGGAATTTCATCAGATGTAGAACAATTCATCCGACAGATGGGAGATCTTGAAAGGATTATTTCCAAAGTCGCCTTGGGAAAAATAAATCCGAGGGAAGTAGTCCAACTCAAAAAGGCATTGAATGCCCTTACTCCCATTCAGGAAATCCTTCAACAATCCGGGAATGAGCATTTAGCAAAATTGGCCGATGGAATTAATCCCTGCGTTGTTATTCGAGAACAGATCGAAAAGGAAATCATGGAGGAGCCGCCCATTAATTTAAATAAAGGTGGTGTAATTGCAGATGGTGTAAATGAAGAGTTGGACGATTATAGGAACACTTCTACAAATGCAAAAGAATTATTAGTAGAAATCCAAAAAAACGAAGCTGAAAAAACAGGTATTGCCAGTTTAAAAATCGGGTTCAATAATGTTTTCGGATATTATCTGGAGGTCACCAATAAATATAAAAACCAGGGATTGATACCTGACGACTGGGTGAGGAAACAAACCTTGAAGGGCTCCGAAAGATACATCACGGATGAATTAAAAAAACTGGAAACCAAAATCCTAAGTGCCGAGGAAAAAATATTGGAGTTGGAAGAAGGGTTATTCCTAAAATTAATTTCCGATTTATCGGATTTCATCCAACCCATCCAACATAATGCAAGTATAATTGCACGGTTGGATTGTCTTTTATCCTTTTCTAAAATTTCCAGAAAAAATAATTATTGCCGCCCCGAAATCAATGACGGGTATGCCATCGATATTAAAGGTGGAAGGCATCCGGTCATAGAACATCAACTGGCTGTTGATGACAGCTATGTCCCCAATGATGTTTTCCTGGATAAGGACGAACAACAAATCATGATGATTACCGGACCGAACATGGCGGGTAAATCCGCCTTATTAAGACAAACTGCGTTGATTTGCCTAATGGCACAAATGGGTAGTTTCGTTCCCGCAGAAGAAGCCCGTTTGGGCTGGGTGGATAAGGTATTTACCCGTGTAGGTGCAAGCGATAATATTTCTTCGGGCGAATCCACATTTATGGTGGAAATGAATGAGACTGCTTCTATCATGAATAACATTTCAGATAGAAGTCTGATTTTATTGGATGAAATAGGAAGAGGAACAAGTACTTATGACGGAGTTTCGATTGCTTGGTCGATTGCAGAATATCTACACGACAATGGTATTGCTTCTCCTAAGACTCTTTTTGCTACCCATTACCATGAATTGAATGAACTGGCCGGAAAATTTCCGAAAATCAAGAATTTCAGTATTGCCATCAAACAGGTAGGACAAAAAGTAATTTTCCTTCGGAAATTAATTGAAGGTGGAAGTAATCATAGTTTCGGAATTTATGTTGCAAAAATGGCAGGAATGCCTAGAAGTATTGTAGAAAGGGCAAATACAATCCTGGGACAATTGGAAAGCAAAATGACCGATGCAGAAAACAATAGTACAGATACTAAAAATGTTTTGAGACAAATCAGCCCTCAACAAAACCTTCAGTTGTCCATTTTCGAAACAGTTGATCCTGTAGCCGGAAAATTAAAAGAGGCATTGGAAGAAATGGATTTAAATGCAATGACGCCCATTGAATGCATGTTAAAATTAAATGAGTTAAAAAAATTACTCGACGAAGAATAACTTTTCCCGATGAGTCTCCCCATATTGGATGATATTGATTTTGAAAATGAGGATGAATTTTCCGAAAAAGAAATTATTTTGGAAAAATTCATTCAACGCAGGTCTGAAATTTATATTTCCCATCTAAGAAATCGAAAATCAATCACCTTCGATTATTTAAAAATGCTAATTGGCATCCCTTGGTTATTCTACCGCAAAATGTATTGGGTAGCATTATTGCTTATGTTTATCGGTTTCGAAAATAAATCAAGCTGGATGCCGATTTTTTCCATACTGGATATCATAGCGAGTACTATTAAAAAACCTGATTTTTCCTTATCATTTTTTTTCAATTCAGCCCCGACGGCCTTCACAATGATAATCTGTGGCTTCTTCAACAAGGAAATTTATTTACGCCATTCTGAAGAATCAATTCAAAAAATAAAAAACAGGAGTCCCAATATTGTACATTTCAACCATGAATTGAAGAATAAAGGAGGGATCGAAGGAATCATTCCCTGTATGCTTATTTTTATTTTAACCGGTCTTTTCCTTATTCGGATACAATCCGGATCTTTTAATCCCGGCTTACTTTTTTAAGTAATAAAAGTCATCTCAAAACATCCTCCCTTGATATGACTTTTCTATAAAGGATCTGCTGCACGAATCCCCATTTCCCAATACCCTTCGGCGGTATAATGTGGAATCGAATTCGGATCATAACCGAAGTCATCCATATTAATTAAAAACGCATATGGATCCATTGCGGTAAAATCTTCCTGTGCTTTTCTTATCCAAGCAACACCTAAAGAATCCGAGTCATGCGAAGCATTAATCCTGACTATACTCACCGGCATATCAGGAGTTCCCAAAAAATTCCGGGTATGCTCTACCAATTCAGTTAGCTCTTCCCTATAAACCGTATCTGTCACACCGTAACCTGAATCCTTTTCTCCCTGTACCCAAACCATTCCTTCCATTGATAAATTTTTACCATTTGCATTTGCTTCAAGCATCAAGTTCCCCATATTTTTCCTTAATGACAAAATATGCTCCTGTTTTCCTACACTCCATACTTTATTTTCAAATGGGTTGGGAACCAAAGCCGAGCCACCTATACTATATCGGAATAACAGAATAGGTTCCTGATATTTTTTATACAATGAATACCCCAAAGATGCTTCCAACCCAACGACACCGGAAATAGTAGAAGAATTTACGCCCGGTTCCAAAAACTCAATACCTGTTATGGGACTTTTATAATAGAAAACACAAGGCTGCACATTTTCATAAGCAGTATTCAAGTTATCGGCAGGAGCCATCGGAGATGCATTACTTTGTCCTGCGATAATATAGGTTCGTATAGGTGAATCCAAAGATTCGAATGGGCAACAATGAGATTGAATATCCGAACCAACTCCATTTTTCTCAAAACCGAATATCACCACCATCAACAACAATGAAAAAACAACAATAACTATCTTACTTGTCTGCATGGCTTATTATTTTTTTTTGCAGAAAAAATAATTCCGCTATCTTAAAATCACATATTAGATTTTCACAAACCTCACACGCCTTTTTTCTCCCCCTCGTTTAGCTTCCAAAAAATAAATACCGGCATTTCGTATATTTATCGAAAAAGGTATTTTTGAAATGCCGATATCTAGAATTTCGTTCCATGAATGAACAAGACGCCCATCAACTCCAAAAATTCTAAATTCCACTTTTTCTTTTTCCTCATTCTGTATTGCAACATATGCTTCTCCTTGATTCGGATTGGGATACACCCTCATCCATTTTATTGCATCCTTATGCCTTTCAATAAAAATCGTATTACTATACTCGTATCCCTCATCAAAATCCACTTGTCGCAAACGGTAATAAGACGAACTCAAAGGAGAATGATCTTTAAATTCATATTTAATTCTTTGCGATGAATTTCCATTTCCGGAAAGTTGTCCGATTTTTTTAAAATCCATTCCATCCTCTGATCTTTCGATTTCAAAGAAATCATTATTTTTTTCCGATACTGTTTCCCAAAAAAGAAAATTATATTTTCCTTCCACCTCTCCTTCAAAATATAAATATTCCACATCGAGTGTAACATCTATACAATTCACAATCACATCATTCTGTTCTCCAGCATTAAATCCCAAATAAGAAAATGCATTCGAATAATTCGTAGCTAATACGACATAATATTGTTCAGCTAAAGCATTAAAGGATATAGTTCCTCTTGATTCCGAAGAATAATCACAAGTAATAATATTTCCTCCTATACCGCCATTACCATAATTCCCACATTGATTTTCTAATTCCGTAACGGAACCAAAAGGTCCCCACACAATCCAATCCGAATCATAATTATTGCTAATATTAAAATTCAATACACCGTCATTTTCCGCTTTAAAATAAAACCACTCGGGATTAGGTGCTTTTAATAAACAGCCATAATTATTTCCCGGATTTACATAAACCGCATCTCCCCCTTTAATATTCAAAGGTCTTGAAAAACCATTGAAACACATCCTCTCCATATTTAATTGACAGGAATTTTCATTAACAGGGGTAATACAGATATCGAATGATGTCACCTCACTTACCCCTTCTCCTATATCATAAAACCGGACAATATATAAGTCTCCCGGATTATAATCAGAATATATTGACGAAACATCCATCCCGGAATACAGACTCATCGGATTCACACAGTCACCTTCATATACTTCGTGAGCCATTGTCCCTTCCCCTACAATATTTGACAGGCTAATTTCATGGACATTATCGGTAGCAGTAAACATCAACCAAACATCTTCTTGTTCTAGGGAACTGCAATTCGACATTCCGGAATCCGTAGCTCCTGAAAAATCAACATTAAGTACTTCAATACATTCAGTTGTCGAATTAACAGGAACCATTAGGGCATTTACACATTCATCATTTACAGGTGGGACACCAACTCCTTCCAAACTTACATCCAAGCAAAAAGACAGAGAAGTAGGCCTGGGAATATTTGAAATCTGAAGGTAATAATCCATTCCGGGGGCAAGAACCGGAGTTCTGATTTTTTCATTTGTAGAATTGGTCATGGAAGACGCAAAACATTCCACATTTCCTTCATTAGGACAACCCTCCGTCATTAATAAACTTATCCTTTTTTCATTGGACGAAACCGAAATATCTAAAAAATCCCCCTCAGCATCTAAAGGAGGATCAGGTGCTACATAATGAAAAAGATAATCAGAAGCCCTTGAATTAGGTTCACTGCATGGATTGAAATCAAGTATATTCCCCATATCGGCAGTATTTCCACAATAGGTATTTCCTATAGGTAGGTTTACAGCATGGGTGTTACAGATATCGATGGTCGTTTCTATTGAAGCCGTCAGGCAAAAATTCAATGGGGAAACGTCCTCCCAGGAAGATACATGAATGTAATGCCTACCTGAATCCAGCCGCTTCGATTTTAGGGATTGGCTGATTCCGAAAACCGAATATCCCATACAAAGCCCTCCTCCATTTTCAGGGCATCCATTATGAAGGCTAACTCCCATCCAAGGATTTGACGATGTCAAAATTATGGACAGTACTTCTCCTCCAACCGCATCGTAATAGAACACATAATCATCACCGCTATCATAAACCGTTAAACAATTATTATCATCGAACGTATCCGCACTTCCATTTGAAACACATGTATTGTTTCCTAATTGAACTGATATTGCATTAAGACATGTGGATTGTGAAAAAAGACTCGTATTTATTAACAATAATAAGCCTAAACTTAATTTTGTCATTAGTATATACAATCTTGTCATCTCATTTATAATTGTGTATTTCGTTAGATTACACCTCAATTGATTCAAGGAAATATAATTTGTGAAC
>JAHDFN010000005.1 GCA_020628145.1 Saprospiraceae bacterium
AGGCATATTTTCAAAAGAACCGGTTGGCTATAATCAATTTTTCGTGATAACATCTGTTATAATAAGAATACAATTGGTATTGTAATTCCCATCCTAAAGAATAACGAATTAAATTTGCATTCATGATAAAAATTCTGGACAAGTATATCATAAAGAAATATCTTTCCACATTTTTCTATGCGGTAATTATCTTTTCGCTATTGGCCTGCGTCATCGATTTCAGTGATCACCTGGATAATTTCATGCGTTCCAATGCTCCGATCAAGAGTATCCTTTTTGAATATTATTTATTCTTTATTCCCTTCTTTGTAGGATTGGTCTGGCCGCTGTTCTGCCTGATTTCGGTCATCTTTTTCACTTCCCGAATGGCTTACAATTCCGAAATCATTTCGATTATCAATACGGGAAGCAGTTTCGGTCGTTTGTTGAGGCCCTATATGATGGCTGCAACTGTACTGGCCGGATTGAACCTGTTACTCAATACCTATATCATTCCTAAAGGGAGTAAAATCAAAACCGAATTCGAGAATGTCTATATCTATAAGATGACGGATAAGGGCAAAACCCAAAATGTGCATCTTTTTACGTCCCCCGATTCCAAAGTTTATATCAAACGGTATTCAAAAAGAGATAGTACGGCCAAGGATGTGATGATTGAACATTTCGAAGAAGGCAGATTGAAAAAAATCCTCTCGGCAGAAAAAATAAAAGCCTTACCCGAAGGTGGGAAATGGAAATTAATTGATTATACCGAAAGGACGTTTAACGGTCTGAGGGAAGAAATGGAGGAAGGAAAGGAAAAAACCATGTCTATCAATCTGCTGCCCGAGGATTTTATTTCTTATGATAATGCCAAAGATGCCATGACTTCCCAAGAGTTGCATCAATATATAGAGCGTCAAAGATCCCGGGGGGCGGGAGGAACACAATTATATGAAGTGGAATTACACCGGCGGTATGCCCAACCTTTTATCGTATATATCCTGACGATTATAGGGATGGCTCTTTCTTCCAGGAAAGTGAGGGGAGGAATAGGTTTGCATTTGGCATTGGGTATTGCTTTGGGTTCCGTTTATATCTTTTTATTCCAATTCAGTATCACACTCAGTATCAATGGTAATTTTCCTCCCATGCTATCCGTTTGGATGCCTTCGATACTCTTTGCGTTCATTGCTTTGTACCTTGTTCTCAAGGCTCAGAAATAGAAGGAACCCCCACAAGGTGTTTTTCGTTGAATAATACGTAGTTTTGCACCGATTCAATAAAAATAAATCATGTTTCCAACATACGATGTCATTGTGGTAGGAGCCGGCCATGCAGGTTGTGAAGCGGCTGTCGCTGCAGCCAATATGGGTTCTAAGGTCTTATTGGCGACCATGAATATGAATACCATTGCACAGATGTCTTGCAATCCGGCAATGGGAGGAGTGGCGAAAGGGCAGATTGTCCGGGAGATAGACGCCTTGGGCGGTTATTCCGGAATAGTAACGGATCATACCATGATTCAATTCCGATTATTGAACCGTTCCAAAGGGCCTGCGATGTGGAGTCCGAGGGCACAAAGCGACCGGATGTTGTTTGCCGCCAAGTGGAGGGAAATGCTGGAAGCCCATCCCAATATCGATTTCTGGCAGGAAATGATAACGGGTATTGTCGTCAAGGACAATATGGCCAAAGGTGTACAGACGGGACTCGGATTGGAGATTCCTGCCAAGTCGGTTATCCTCACCAATGGAACATTCCTCAATGGTCTTATTCATATAGGAGAAAAACAATTCGGAGGAGGCAGGGCCGGTGAAAAAGCCGCAACGGGTATTACGGCCCAATTGGAATCCCTCGGTTTCGAATCGGGTAGGATGAAGACAGGGACACCGCCAAGAGTAGATGGTCGTTCATTGGATTGGGATAAAATGGAATTGCAGCCGGGGGATGAAAATCCGGGTAAGTTCTCCTACACGGATACCCCTAAATTGGAAAAGCAACGCCCTTGTCATATTACCTATACGAATAAGGAAGTCCACGAATTACTCAAGACGGGTTTTAATCGTTCACCATTGTTCAATGGTAGGATTCGAGGATTGGGGCCGAGGTATTGTCCGTCTATCGAAGATAAGATTGATCGTTTTGCCGATAAGGACAGGCATCAGTTATTCGTAGAGCCGGAAGGTTGGAATACGGTAGAGATATATGTCAACGGTTTTTCATCTTCCCTGCCGGAAGAAGTACAATATAAAGCCATGCAGTTGATTCCCGGTTTTGAAAATGCAAAGATGTTCCGTCCGGGCTATGCCATCGAATATGATTTTTTCCAACCTACACAATTGAAACTGAATCTGGAAACCCGTTTGGTCAGGAATTTATTTTTTGCCGGACAAATCAATGGTACAACCGGATACGAAGAAGCGGGGTCTCAAGGAATGATGGCAGGAATAAATGCACATCAGGCCATTAATGATTTGGAACCGTTTATCCTGAAGCGTTCCGATTCCTATATCGGTGTTCTGATAGATGATTTGGTGAATAAGGGGACGAAGGAACCTTATCGGATGTTTACCTCCCGTGCCGAATATCGGATTTTATTGAGACAGGATAATTCCGATATCCGATTGACTCCATTGGCGGAAGCCTTGGGGATGGAAAACATGGAAGAGCGTATGGAAAGGGTAAAGTTGAAGGAAGAAAAGATTGAGGAAATACGTGATTATATCCGACAGTTAAGTGTGGGACCGGATGAGTTGAACGGTTTCTTGGAGAGTAAGGGTTCTGCACCGTTAAGGCAGAAAATGAAATTGGATAAGGTTCTTCTTCGTCCGAATATAAATTTGGAATCACTTTCTACGGCCTTGCCTCATCTCAAGGAATATTTATCAGGCCATGAACCTGAGTTTGTTTCGTCTGCCGAAATCGGAATGAAATACGAAGGTTATATCCGTAAGGAACAGGAAATGGTTGATAAAATGAATCGCTTGGAATCGGTCAAATTACATGATACATTCGATTATCACAGCCTTTCCGGACTTTCGGCGGAAGCGAGGGAAAAATTGACACAACTCAAGCCGATGACCATCGGGCAGGCGAGTCGTATTTCCGGCGTAAGCCCTAGTGATATTTCGGTTTTATTGGTGCATTTGGGGAGATGAAAATAAGCATTGGGGATTTATTCCCCAATGCTTATTCTTTATCGTTCAATCCCGAATTAAATCCTCTATGAATTTCTTATCCCTTTCCAATCCCCACTTTCTGAATTCACCGGAGGTATTACCATCTGTCTTGTCCCAGAGGGTAGGCGTGTCCAGAATGCAGAGCAAGACTTTTTTCTGGGCTTGTGTGAATGGTCGGGGAGCTTCGTCTATTTTTTTATTTTCAAAAACAAATCTGACGATAGGGGAAACTATATATTCCGTTCCGAACTTGTGAGTGCTTTTTATTTTATTTTCAAAAACATCCCACAATAAATCAAAATGGGAAACAGGAAGTTCGCAGAGGGATTGAAGGAAAAAGAACGAAACTTTCATGTCGAACCAAGGATGTGATTGAAATGCTTTTTCCGTTTTTTCTTCTTCAGCCAATGCATTTTTCAAAATCATAATCGACGTTTCATTCTGCTCCAATCCGATAAGACAATATGCGGCGGTAATTTTAATTACCGGCTCTTCCTCTTGTTGATAATATTTTAATAATGAAATCTTTTTTACTAGGGGAATATCCAAATAAGACATCCCTTGTATAATACTTGCTTTTACCGTTCCATTATTTTCCACTACCGATTTTTCATGAAGCAAATCGAATAATTCTTTCTGTACTACATCTATATTTTTGTCTTTAGGGCAGTAATACCCATTGGTCAACGAAACCAATAGCAAGGGGATGTGTACACGGATATCCGGGTTGTTGTCATTTAATAAGGATGCAAATTCATCCCAGCCGTTCCAAACGGCAAGGATACCCTGTTCCACCCAGTGCAATTGTTCCCGGGTTTCTTTTTTATACTCATCTGTTATTGTCCGTCCATCATCAAAAATGCCTCCGTTTTCCCAAATGGATTGATGTTGGATATTGTATGACATCCCATTGGAAATACAGATTAATAATTCCAAAAGATCGGATTTTAAATTCGGATGGCAATTAGAAATGGCATGGATGAGAAAAGGAACAGCAAAGGAAGTGGCCTCATAAATCGTTCCTTGGTGATATATGTTTCCGAAAAATGCACTAAGGGCTTTACCGCCTTCTTTTTCGTTGCCGTCCAATAGCCACTTGAGTTGTTCCGGAACATCTTCGGCATTGCCGTAGGCGTGTTCCAGTTTTTTCCAATTGATGTTATCTATTCTGTCGAAGATTTTCTTCATTTAGAAAATATTTTTTAGCCAAAAGTAACATAATGGAAACTTTGGTTGTTTTAGTGAATCAAAAATATTTAAAAATTTTGAATGCCCGCTATGAATTATAGGTTGTCAGGAATAGTAATTCCTACTTGTATTGGGAATCAATTTTCGGGCTGCAATATAATGACAGTATGCTGACGCCCCCATAAACAAATGGCCGATATCATGATGGTTGAACCATTGACTGATGGATATTTTTCCGGCAAAAATTATGGCCGCTCCGATAAGACAGGCAATCCCGATTAAAATCCATCGTGCCGATTCTGATTTGGCTTTGGAATAAATAATAGCATTGATTAAACCTACGATACAAAGCAGACCGATTCCGATAAATATCTGTACGATGGTGAAATGTTGATAGTAGATCACTAAAGGAAGCGAAATAATTAGTTTGAGATAAATAAAATACCGAATGGCTTTTTTCCAAAAAGATGAAAATAAAAAGCCTGCTTGTCCGATGCTGATATTTTCAAAAATGAAAACCGCGATCATGGTGATGATCCATCCGGGTAATTTTCCGGAGTGGCCCACGACGTATTGTAGCCCATGACCAAGAAAGGCAGCGATAAATGTCCCTATTCCCGACAAGAGGAAGTACCACATGAAAGGTTTTTTCAAAGGGTGGTTTGATGGAATGTTTTTAATTTTATAAAAGGCATAAATACAGACTAATGCAACCAGAATATCGGTAAGAACCGTTACCGGTTCTTGTAGAGTGAAGCCTAATATTTGTATGGAAGGTTGCTCCATCTTGTTGTGAGTTTTTTTCTTCTAAAGAATTCTCTGAAGATTGCCTCGGGGTAGAGTGAAAAGGATGAATTTATCATTGTGTAATGAAAGGTAAGTATAATTTAAACGTGATACAAAAAGCTTATTGTTATACCATTGCCCTGTAAATTGGATTCCATGTTATTATGAACCGGTTTTTTTGATTATATTGCGACTCATGTACTTAGCGTTGTTCATGAAAATTGTTTGGAAAGTGGTTTACAATCGAAGTTGTTGAATCATTTTCAATAACTTCATAGTTTAAGTATGTAATGGTAATCAAAAACAAAGGGGGTGTTCGAACCTCATAGTCAATTAAGTAATGAAATGATCCGTCTAAATTCAACTTTTATCTTCAAACGAGGTATTGATATTCTATTTTCATTGATAGCATTGTTAGTATTTGGCCCCCTTCTTATTATCATTGCCTTATTGGTGAAGCTGACATCCAAAGGGCCAATCCTTTTTAAACAGAAAAGGCTGGGGTATGGTAATAAGGAATTTGTTTTTTTGAAATTCCGTAGTATGACAACTGAACTGAAAGGGCAGGAAAAGCATGATTTGCTGAAAGGGGAGGGTAAGTTGTATAAAGATAAAAACGATATAAGAATTACCGCTGTCGGGAAATTTATAAGGAAGACAAGTTTGGATGAATTGCCTCAATTGATAAATGTGCTGAAAGGGGAAATGAGCATTGTAGGCCCTCGGCCACTCATTCCGTTTATGTTGGATAATTATCCTGAATTCCGAAAAACAAGAGGAACTGTCAAACCCGGTATTACCGGGCTTTGGCAAATTAACGATCGGGAAAATAATACAGATGCGAAATTCATGATTGGACACGATACGGAATATATCCGAAATCACTCCATCTTACTTGATTTTCAAATTATTTTTAAAACGATAGGTGTCGTGTTATCCACTAAGGGAGCCTATTGATATGATCTAAAAGTTTACAATAATATGCATTCTGGAATTTACGACTACCTGATTGTAGGAGCAGGACTCTTCGGAGCGGTTTTTGCTCATCAGATGAAAAAATATGGGAAAAAATGCCTCGTCATAGACAAGAGGAAACACATAGGTGGAAATACTTATTGTGAAAATATGGAAGGTATTAATGTCCATAAATACGGCCCCCATATATTCCACACCAACAGCAAAAATATTTGGGATTTCGTCAACTCATTTGTTGCATTCAATAGATTTACGTATTCCCCTATGGCATCGTATGGTGGACGTCTTTACAACCTCCCCTTTAATATGAATACCTTTTATCAGGTGTGGGGGGTAAGGACACCTGAGGAAGTGAAAAATAAAATTGCTTCACAATTAACTTCCTCGAACCTTGAAAATCCGGGCAATTTGGAAGAGCAGGCTATTTCCATGGTTGGTCAGGATTTATATGAAATGTTTATTAAGGGATATACGAGGAAACAATGGGGGCGTCCTTGTAATGAATTGCCAAAATCAATTATCAAAAGAATTCCCTTGAGATATACTTTTGATAATAATTATTTTAATGATTTATATCAAGGTATTCCGATTGGTGGATATAATGTTTTATTAAGAGGTTTGTTGGAAGGGATTGAAATTAAATTGGACGTGGATTATTTTTCAAATAAAAGTGGTTTGGATGGTTTGGCGGATAAAACCGTTTTTACGGGAATGATAGATGAATATTTCAATTATCAATTTGGGAAATTGGAATATAGAAGTTTGGAATTCAAACATCAAATTATTGAAAAAGAAAATTATCAGGGAGATGCGGTCATAAATTATACGGCATACGACGTCCCTTATACCCGGATTATAGAACATAAGCATTTTGAATTCGGAAGACAAAAAAACACGGTTGTTACGCATGAGTTTCCCCAGGAACATCGGAAGGGGATGGAGGCCTATTACCCGATTAACGATTCTAAAAATGTAGAACGATATAATCATTATAAGAAAAAAGCCGAGACGGAAAAAAATCTGATTATGGGTGGTAGGTTGGCAGAGTACAAATACTACAACATGGATCAGGTCATCGCTTCGTCATTGAGAATTGCAAAAAAAGAATTGGTAAAGGACGGTGTTGTTCCGTTGGTTTGAAAAGTCCGTTTTATCATTATTTTCCATTCTGGTTTCTCATGTTGATTCCAAATCTGAAAAATTTACCAAACTGGAGGTATGGCCTGGGATTGGAGCGATAGTTCTTTTGGCTATATTGTTGATGGCTACTTGGATTTGATTTTTTACTATTCATGGAGTATAGGAACTACGATTATGCCATTGGTATAATATATTTTACCATTCGTTGAAAATGAGGTTGTGTAGAATAATCCCGGCTTGTCTTTTCCCGTCATATGTTTGTAATTTACGGACAGATAATCGAAGGACGATTTCTTCCGGTTATTTGGAAATGTTTAAAACTGAAAATCATGGGAATCATATTAAAAGAAATGTTGGGCGATACAGGAATCCTAGGCACATGGTTGTTTACATCAGGTATTGTTTTTTTGCGTTATGCAATAATAGCAGGAGTAGCTTATTTTATTTTTTATTATTTGTTGAAAGATAAATTGCCACATAAAAGAATTCAGGAAAAATATCCGAAAATGACTAAGGTTTGGGCAGAAGTAAAACACTCTTCTCATTCTGCTATTATTTTCGGATTCCTCGGAATGATCATCTTTTTAATGAAGGAGCAGGGATGGACGGCTTTATATACGGATTTTTCTGAATACGGTTTGTTGTATGCGGCATTCAGTTTCATCTTTATCCTATTTTTTCATGACGCTTACTTCTATTGGATGCATTACGGAATGCATAAGATAAAACCCTTGATGAAATTCCATGCCATTCATCATAAATCACATAATCCTACGCCTTGGGCGGCGATGGCTTTTCACCCGATAGAAGCATTGTTGGAATACGCCTTCATTCCGTTTTTAGTGTTGTTGGTTCCATTTCATCCTTTGGTGTTGATGATGTTTGCGATATTTTCTTTTGTGTTTAATGTCATTGGACATTTAGGCTTCGAAGTTTTCCCGAAAGGATTTGTTACGAACCCTTTGACGGCTTGGATCAATACGGCAACTCATCATAATATGCATCATAAGAACGGGAACGGTAATTTCGGATTGTATTTCAATATTTGGGATCGAATAATGGAAACCAATCACGATGGTTACATTGAAAAGTTTAACGAGATTGCAACCAGATCAAAGCCGGAGTTGGATATTAAGGGGAAAGTTGTTGTGGGGTAATTTATTTTATTATGATTGTTTTACGGGATGAAAATAATATCCCCGGGAGTGATGCTGTTTTTCGGCATCACTCCCTTATATTTAAAATCAGAAAGATATTCCGAATGCCCTTGATGAAATGAAAAAACCACCGAAGCATATTATTTTTATTCTGCATGTAGCGGTTTGGCTCATGTTGTTTTTCGTGTCGGTTTCGATCCAGTTCCGTTTGTACGGATTTACAAATTCCATCATCAGATCTTCGATTAACTTATCTGTATTGATCGCTTTGTTTTATTTTCATTTTTATCTGATTAATGCCTTTTTTGAAAAAAAGAAATATTTCTTTTATGTTTTGTTGTTGGTTGTGGTAACGATAGGTGTTACCCTGGCGAGGATCATATTTAATGAAAAATTACTACGACTTCCTCTGGAGGAATTCGTAATAGATAGGACATTTACGGTTTGGTTGTTTGGGATAGTTACTGCTGTCGTTGCCTTGGTTGTTAGTTTTTTATATCAGATGGTGAAAAACAGATATGAAAAGGAAAGACAACATTTGGAAATCATCAAGGAGCAGAATGAAGCTAGGATACAATATCTCAAAGCACAGATAAATCCTCATTTTCTTTTTAATACCTTGAATAATATTTATTCTCTTTCCGTAGTGAAATCCGATGCAACTCCTGAAATGATTTTGAAGTTATCCTCTATTCTTCGTTATGCCATTTATGAAGGCGAAAAAGGAAAGGTTCCTCTCCAAAAGGAATTGGAACAGTTGCAGGAATTGGTTGGATTATTTAAAATGAAAAATGAAATCCATCCTGATATCCGTTTGGAAATCGAAGGAGATTTATCGACGTGGGAAATTGAACCGATGTTGTTGATTCCCTTGTTGGAAAATGCATTTAAGCACGGGGATTTTGAGGATAATTCCAAGGCTTTTGCCCATTTGAAAATAGCAGTGGATGAAAAAGAATTCTATTTTTCAATCATAAATACTAAAACTGAAAATAGGCAAAAAGATGAAATCGGAGGAGTAGGATTGGCGAATATTGGGAAAAGGTTACAGGTGAATTATCCCGGGAAGTATTTTTTCGAAACGAAAAATGAAAAAGATGTATTCAATGTGGAGTTGAAATTATGGAAGTGAAAAATAAAATAAAAACACTGTTGGTGGATGATGAATTCCTTGCTTTGAATTTGCTGGAGGAATTCGTCAAAAGAATCCCTGAGTTGGAAGTCGTATCCAAAGTGAAATCTGCGGTAGCTGCTGCAGAGGTGTTGGATAAGGAAGGAATAGATTTGATGTTTTTGGATATTCAGATGCCGCAATTATCCGGCACTCATTTTTTAAAAGGATTGGAAAAGTCACCTGTTACCATTTTTACAACGGCATATTCCGATTATGCGGTAGAGGCATTCGAGTTGGATGCAGTTGATTATTTATTGAAACCTTTTTCCTTTGAAAGATTTTTGCAGGCGGTCGGCAAGGCGAAAAAAGAAATATCACGAAAATTAAAAACCGATGATTTCATTATGGTGAAATCCGATGCCCGTGCTACAAAAATATTATTGGATGATATTCTTTATGTAGAAGGACAAAAGGAATATTTGAAAATAATTTGCACGGAAAAAAAATATATCATCTTGGATTCCTTCAAGCATATGGAACAAATCCTACCTGCCGATCAATTTATCCGCATCCATAAATCTTATATGATCGCCGTTTCAAAAATAACCGGTTACGAAGGATATTGTCTCATGATTGGAAAAATGAAAATACCCATGAGTAGAAGTTTGAAGAAGGAACTCATCGCCAGGATATTCAATCCATAGAAAATATTATGATTGTAAAAAACAATCGGGACTACTCATATTTATAATCAGTGAACTCTTTAAGTACAGATAATTTGATTTTCAATTTGTAGGAAAGAAAATCAATACTAAAGTATAAACCAAAATCAACATTTCGATGAAAAGGATTTTTCTATGGGCCATTTACGTAATGGTCATTTGTGCTGTTTATTCATGCTCTGAAGATGAAGAATTGTTTACCGGAAGGGAGCTGCTGGAAACAGATGCCGAAGCCCCTGCGGAAATGCAACAAAGATTTAATGATGAAAGCCATCCGATAAAAACCGTCTTAGGTGATATTCGTGTGAATCCGTTCAAGCTTGAAACGATGCGGTTGGCTTGGGGGAATTTGAATAATACGTCCATTCCCGAACCTACGGCAACCAGACTGTATATCAAGTTTTCTCCAACATCCATAGATGATGTGATAGCCTTGGAAGAACTGGATGAGATGCTTTATGACTATCCCCTGGAATATGAAGTAAAGGAAATGGGTGATTTTTATATCAGACCCGATTATCAGAAAGGGATATTTCCTGAGCAATATGCCATTGTTAAACCGGGTTTTTCATTTACCAAAGTACCATATGAGGTGATAGATGAATTACACATTCCCGAATTCGATTCCGAATTGACGAAGGAAGCATTCGGAATAACAGGCAATGATTATGATGAATATGCCCGTGTCATGTATTATGAACCGGATCATGATGATCACGGGGATGGAGACTGTCCCGGCTGTCCGCCATCACCTACTGGGGGCGGAGGGGTAGATCCCGATTATTTTACAACCAGCGATTGCGGATGCACGGTTTTTAATGATACCCGTAGGCCCGGTGGCTGTGTGCGGGTAGAAGATACCCAATTAGGTTGGCAAGGAGTCAGGAATGTAAAGGTGATTATGAAGGATACCTGGTTTAACGAAAATGAAGTATGGACAACGCAAGAGGGCTGTTTCAAGATTACCAGAAAATATTCCAACAAGGCTTGGATGTGGGTGAAATTCAAAAGTAACAGAACAACGGTTAAAGGTGTCAGAGGCGGATATGTTTGGGGGTATTTCCATGCAGTTAAGGATTATGTTGGAGTTCTTTATGGGCCGTTCAATAATATAAGTGTGGATTATGCACGAAATGTAAATACAGGCTCCAAAGCCGCACAATATTGGATGGCTTCAACACTTAATAATGCCGTTCATGAATTCGATGATTATGCCGTTCAGGATGGCATTGCAAAACCACCCCATAATTTGAAAATGCTGATAACAAATCGTAGAACGGAATATGCAGCTCCCATGTTCGATAAAATGGGATTTTCAGCATCTTATAGTGTTCTGCCGGGATGGGCTGGGATGTTGGCTCCTTTTCTTCTAGGTCCATTTACTACATCAGCTATTGTTGCTGGTGCACCTGATATATATATAGGCTATGAAGCTCCAAGATCTTTTGCATCGGATTACTTGAAGGATGTTATGTATCATGAATTGGCACATGCTTCTCATATGAATCAGGCCGGCCCACATTTTTGGCAGGATTTTGTCGCGGGGGTAATTGAAGAAGGCGGATATGGAGATCCGACGGGGCCTTATGCAGGTATGATTGCCATTTCGGAATCCTGGGCGGAATTTATTGCCAATACCTATTCCCATCGTAATTATGGAAATTTAACTTCTCGTGTTAATAATGAAACTTATGAAGAATTTTTAGAGAAAAGGATTCATTTTTGGGATTTTCTCCCCGTAGGTTTGCACCATGATTTATTGGACGATGTGGATGATGCTCCTATCACAATCGAGTGGAATGGCACCGAAGTCCTAGTAGATGATATCGATGACAGGGTAAGTGGATTTACCATCGAACAAATGTTTTCTACTTTGGGGGGCTTTACGAAAAGTATCGGAATTTATAAAAACAAATTGGAAACAATGTATTTACAAAATAGCGGAAATACGCAGGAGGAATTCGATACTTTATTCGAACAATATTAATAATGGATTTTAAACATTAGCCATCCCGGATTTTAAATCCGGGATGGCTAATGTCTTTTTACAAATTACTCCTCCGGTAAAGTTTCTTCCAAACTGCCTTTGGCTATTTCCTGGAACAAAGCCACACACATCGATTTATAATCCACTTCCGGATCATTGAAATGGTAATTCGAAGAATTAAATGCAATGACCATTTCCGCCCTACGGTTCACATATACATATTGGTTGTAAATACCGGCGGCTGTAAAATCGTCCATCGGGTTTTGGGGAATCCACCACTGGTAGCCATAACCATAAGTGCTGGAAGAATTAGGATTATTGCCCGGCATAAGATGGGGAGCATCCGGCGTGGTGGCATCCTTCACCCATTGCTCCGGTACAATCTGTTCACCGTTCCAATTTCCACCATATAAATATAAACGACCGATTTTCGCATAATCCCTCAATGCGGCATTCAAGCCGCCGAGGGCGAATTCTGCATCATAATCATCTACGATCCATTTCGCATCATATTCCGTTCCCAATTTATTCCATAATTTTTCCTGCATATATTCGGTAATGGATTTTCCGGTAGCGGCCCGGATAATCATTGATAATACATGCGTGTCGATACTGACATAATGATTGAAGGTGCCGGGTTTTTTCTCCCTTGTTAGAGAGGTGGCAAATTCATCCAAAGAGGTACCGAAAGCCACCGTTCGTCCCATCCGGTTGATATCCGAATTGAAATCGGCATAGTCTTCATTAAATAAAACACCCGAAGACATCTGTAAAATATCCTTGATTCTGACACCATCATATCCGGTCCCTTTCAACATCGGAACATAATCGGTACATTTTTCTTCCACACTTTTTATTTTTCCTTCCGCAATGGCAATTCCCATTAAAGTGGAAACGAAGGATTTGGCGACCGACCAGGAAATATGTTGTGTGGAAGGCTCATGCCCCAAACGATATTCCTCAAGAACGAGACTGTCCTTGTGTAGAACCATCATCGCCGAATTTTGGATTTTTTTCAAAAAATCCCGGGTATTATGTTGCTTTCCGTCATAGCTGAAAGTTTCGGGTAACTCCATTTTTTTTCCTTCATTGAAACGATAAGGAGTCTTTGATTTCGTCATCAGTTTCGTCCCGACAATCTTATCCATATTCCTGAAATTATCCGTCATTAATTCCTTGTCGAATAAGGAATTGACTTGACTCACTCTTTTTATTTTGTCCTTATAGATTAGTCCTAATACAAGGGCGATCAATAAAAGGATGAGTAATAAAATGCCGAGGTATTTCAATGTTTTTTTCAACATGGTGTGGAGATGTCGTTTTGTAAATAATGCTAAATATAATGAATTATTTTTCTTCGGGAGAAAACGATCTTGGAAAAGGTTTTTTTATGATTTCATAAAACATAAATGCTAAAACGGAAATATATTCCAGTGCGACTATCCATTTGTTTTCGAAGTATGGATCGTAGGAATAATTAATGTATGTCAATGTAATCAGTGCCGACCAAAGTATGGCATACCTGAAATTCGTCAAGGCGGATAAGGCGACTAGCGGAACGATATACCACGGATGTACCGTAGTGGATAATAATTGGTAGGTCGTAAGGGCGAATAAAAAAAGCAAAGGAATCCGCAAGGGGATTTTATTATGATCTTTTAGTGAAGTGAGAAAAATAATAAGACCGGCTGTAATGGCCATTCCCGGCCCGATGAAGGCAATTTCATTATATCCCCGGAATAAATATCCGATACTTCTCAAAACATAATAAATACCCCCGTTGAATTCGAAACTTTGATAATATAAACGGATGCTCTCCCTGAAATTGGAAAATAATTCGAAGTCCCAAAGCATGAAAAAAGAAAGTAAAAGTACAAGGGAAGTAATGCCGCCGTAAATTATACTTTTAACGAATCCTGTTTTTCGAATCATGACGGGAAGGAAAATGATAGGTAGTATTTTGGCCCCTGCTGATAAACCTAAAAATACGGCTGAAAAAATAAAATCTTTTTTTTGCTTCCCTTGGATTATGAATCTGGAAATAAAAAATATGGAAGCCATCAGGAAAAAAATCATCATGCCTTCGAAATGCAAATTTCCTGTGATTTCAATAATAGCCAAAGGGTTTAAAGTATAAATTAAAACCTGCCAAGTAGGAAATGAAAAAAGTCGAAGGGTTTTTAAAATAAAAAAAATAGACCCGATTTCAAAAAGGAACATAATGCTTCTCATCACGATTACACTACCCAGTAAATTGTTGGGGGAAATCCAAGTGCCTAAACTGAAAACGGATTGTAGTAAAGGAGGATAGACCGAATAATAGGATTTGGAATTCAGTTCGTTATAAAGTAAGGAATATTTTTCCGGATGTTTTTCCAAGTTGAATTCTTCCGGAAGTAATGCATAAGGATTAGTGCCGTCTATGTTGCAGTAACCGTCCCATATAAATCTGAAATAATCATCGGATAAGGGAGGGAAAGTCGGTAATAAAATGAAGCGGAGGATAATACCTGCGGCAATAAAATACCCAAGTGGGATTCTAGTTTCTTTTTTTGAAAATCCGAATGAATATAAAACGAATAAATAAAAAAACCACATCAGTCCATATCCGGAAATGATGGAGTAGAAATCACTTTGCTCCGAAAAATAACCCACAAGGAAAACGCCTGCAATTGCAAAAATGAAAAATATGGCAGAGGTGGTTTTTTCAGAAATCATCTCGAAAATGTTTTTAGGAAAAGAAGGGTTTTATTTCTTGAATTCAAAAGCAATCGTGCTGACTCTTTTGCTAATATTCCCATCTTGCATTTCTTCTTCCAGTATCATTTTCTTTGCGAGGGGGTTTTCAAAAACTTCTTTCATGTTTCTGATTCTGCCATAGGGAACCCGTAATTCGGAGAAATCTTTTTCAAGGGATTTTGAATCTTTTTTATTGATTTTGTCTTCCAAATATTCAGCCAATTCTTTTCTGTTCCGGACTCGTTGAGTGTTGGTTTGGAAGTCACTTTTTTTATATAAATCCAATCCTAAGGCTTTGCACAATGCTTCGAATTGTAAGTCGGAACCGACAGCCAAGACCAATTGTTTTCCATCCTTCGTTGTAAACATTTCCCCGTAAGGGGCAATATTGGGATGCAAGGTGCCTATTGGTTGTGCGATGTGTTCGGCCATCAGCCAGTTAGAGGCTTGGTTGGCCAAGGAAGCAACCGCCGATTCGTATAAGGAAGTTGTAATAAAACTCCCTTGTCCGGTCTTTTCTTTTTTCAATAAGGCCATCAGAATACTTTCCTTCATCTGGTGGGCGGCAAGAATGTCAATTAAGGCAACGGGCATTTTTACAGGCGGACGTTCGGGTTCTCCATTCATATACATGAATCCTGCTTCGGCTTGTAAAACAACATCGAATGCAGGTCGGTTATCCTCAGTACCGAAACCATTGAGTTGTGAATAAATAATTCCGGGATTTGTTTTTGAAAGGTAGGGATAATCCACTTTTAATTTTTCAGCTTGCTTTTCCGAAAAATTAGAAAGAATGATGTCTGCGTCCTTAAACATTTCTAGGAAAACGGAATAATCATCCTCATTTTTCAAGTCCAGGTAGAAATGTTTTTTTCTATAATTGATACTAGAGAAATAAGCCGAATAATTACTTTTTTTATCTTCCGAAGGTAATTTCCATTTTCGAGTAACATCCCCGCCTGATTTTTTATTTTCTATTTTTATGACATTCGCTCCTAGCTCGGAAAAAAACATACCTACACTCGGGCCGGCAAGGACGGTAGCCAATTCTATTATTTTCAATCCTTCGAAAAAAGTATCAGGCATAATTATGATTTTATTGTAAGAAATAAAATAAAGGCAGAAATAATAATCCGGCAAGCATGATGATTTTCATCATCGAACTGATGTGGTGGTAATCTTTTTTTGTGCGGGCGTTAATGTTTTTATACGATAAGTAAATCATCGGTAATGTAACGGTGAGTGCCGGGTAAATCGAAAGTAAGATATGGAATTTGTAAGTGGAAAAAACGAAAGATAAATAAATCGTCAGTCCGATGGTGGCAAGGGCGAATATTAAGGCGAAATTACGGGTGTTTTTTGCTCCGATAACCAAAGGGAGGGTTTGGCAACCTCTCTCTTTATCTCCTTCCATGTCTTCCAAGTCTTTTACCAATTCTCGGAATATGGTCGTTAGGAAAGCGAATAATCCGTAAATGAAAAAAGCAAAAAATGCCTGGCCTCCGTACTCATCTCCTAATAATCCATAGGCTTCCCTTTCGGCAAATAAGACTATGCCGGCCACTCCTGCACAAAAAACACCCACGACCAGATTTCCGATAAACGGCATTTTTTTAAAAAAGCGGGAATAGCAATAAAGTAATCCTACGGCAAAAGGATAAATGCCGACCAAGGGCAATTTATCGATATGGAATGCAAGATATAATGCCAATGAAAAACCAATGAGAACAACTATCCAATAAAGAACATGTGCTTTGGAAACACTGATATATTGGGATACGAAAACTTCTTCCGGCCGATTAATCAAATCGATTTCGTAATCTTCTATGTCATTAATGATATTGCCCGTAAGGGTGATGAGAACCGTATCGAAAACGAAAAGAAAAAAATGCAGATGATCCAGAACCGGACGGAGTCCTTCTTTTTCCAAAAAAGGAAGTAAAAGAAAATAAAGTAGGGCATACTGTGTAATGCCAACAATAATAAGGTTGGGTAATCTGATGAATTTAACGAATGAACGAATCATAATCGGACTTTTTTGAAGTTTCAGAGTCCTTCAATCTCGAATTCAACATCTTTCGGATCGTCTTTCCAATGTCCGTTCAGTTTCAATACTTTTTCTATCACATCCCTTACACATCCTTTTCCTCCGGCTATCGGAGAAACATATTGGCTGATGGAAATAATTTCCCTTGCCGCATCCTTGGGGCAACAGGGGAGACCTACTTTCCGCATGGTGTCATAGTCGGGAAGATCATCTCCCATATATAGGATTTTTCCGGGATCTAACTCATAGGCGTGGATATAATCCTCATACTTATCCAACTTGTCGTGGATGTTCGAATAGATATCTTCAACACCCAAACCCTTCAATCTTTGAACGACACCACTTGAATTACCTCCCGTAATGACACACACACGGTATCCCATCTTCAAGGCTCTTTTTATCGCATAGCCATCCTTCACATTCATCTTCCGCAAGAGATGACCGTTTTCCAGAATGATCAATTCGGAATTGGTCAATACGCCATCCACATCAAGGATGAAGGTCTTTATCGACTTGAACCGTTCGAGTTCGTTCATGTGGAATCCTTATCGAAGGAATTTATTGGTTATCCCTCCATTCATAGACCCATTTGGCTTGGATTTGCTCCAAATGTCCTTCATTACAATCTTCCCGTTTTCCTTCGAAAGTGGGGATTTCCATGATCCAGTCCAATAAATCCGTAAAACGGATACGATATATCTTGGATTCGGTGAATTCATCACCGAACTTTTCATATAGCTTCATGGCTATGTCTTCATGTTCATGCCACTGGATGGGCATATCGTCAAAATCATCAAAGGCCATATATGCTAATTATTTTTTATGATGAATGGAATAAGCTTGTCACAACTCATAGGTTATGCCGCTTGACTAGTGTTCGTGTCCGATGATTCGGGACTGATCCGGAATTTCTATTTCAATCTCGGCATCTTGTTCCAAGATAACACATTGGCATCCTAATCGGGATTCCAATCTCGGATTTATCGCCCGATCAATGAAATCTTCTTCCTTGTCGGATATTTCTTCCAAGTAATCCTCCCCTTTGTTTACATAAACGTGGCAGGTCGAACAGGCACAGACCCCTCCACAATTATGATTCAGGTGGATGTCGTTATCTTCGGCGATTTCCAAAATGGAATACCCTTCTTCTGCATTATCAATGATAACAGTCTCGATTTCCTTATCCTCGAAGGTAAATTTGATTTTTGCCATTTTTTACATTTTCAGAACTGCAAATTTAAGCAGCAATTTGTTAAAACCTATAAATTACTAACAATTCTGCTCGATGATGGTTCTATCTGAATTATTAAGCCTGTTCGGAATATTTATACTGTTTATAAGACAAGATAGTACATATAAATATTATCCTAAACACTATTGTATCAGGCAGTTATCATATTAAGGAAATTTGGTTTGGTTTTTGCGGTCACAAAGTATTGGGATTTTTAGACCTGTTTTCCTCCCTTTTGCATGTCCATTATCCCAATCATACAAGAGTAACGGAACAGAATCATAAAACATATTACTACAAAATCATATTCATATGGGACAGAAGCAATACACCTGGGTGTTCAGTATTGTATTAATGCTGAGTACCTTTACTATGTCCGCACAAGATAACCTTACGGTAGAATTCCTCAGTGATCCGCAAGGTGTTCCCCAGTTTCTTAATATCTGTGGTGACCCCGATACCGCCCGGATAAAAATCAGATCCTTTGGCCTTGAAGCAGAACCTCGTGAAAATATCCAGGCAACGGTTTCTCTTTTCAAAGGAGCGGAATTCGTAGAATTTATCGGAGCAGAATCTGATGCGGGAGTAACCCTGGTCGGTTCAACGCAAAGTATGGCGACCTTCAGTATTCCTGATTTGGATCCCAACGGCCTCAGTGAAGTCGTTTTGGTTTATACTTTAAAAGCCAATTGCGAATATATCGATACAATCAATGCCAATAATGCGGCAGAGGTATATGATATTTGGGATTTTACTTATGATTTCGACGGTTCAAGTTTGATGGAAAGCGATGTGACTCCTTTTTATAAGGATGCATTTGCCGTTCCTAATCTTACGGCCACTACTACGGATAATGTGGAAATCGCCTCCTTGGGAGATTGTTTTTCCAGAGACATGATCTTATCCAATAGTGGATTGGCCGGTTTTATTGATACTTTGTATTATTCGGCAACCGTCGGTTCAGGGATTACGGTGACAAGTGTTTCCGTCAATGGTATCGATTATACCGGATTTACTAAAACGGCCGTTGGTATGGATACCGTTTATACACTGCAAATTTCAGGTGTATATATGGAAAACAATACACTGGGCGGAGGCTTAGGTAATATGAATACTTTCCTCGACCCGGATGAATCCATTACGATAACCGAAAATGTATGCGTACTCAGTTGTGATGAGGATAGGGCAAGTATCCATACGATAGAATGGGGCTGTTATGGTTCCGTTTGTGAATCGGAGGAAATATCGAATTTTGTAGCTATTGGAAATGGTGCTCCTAATCCGGTAATATCCGATACAGGGTCTATTCCCAACGAAAATACAGGATATTGTAAAGATGGTTGGCAAACAGTTACCATTACCAATGAAGGACAGGAAGTCGATCCCGGATACGGAACGATGAGGGATGTTGAACTGGGGATTGGTTGGACGGCCTCCATGTTATTGGATGAGGAAAGATTGGAGATCTTCGAAATCATTGTCGCAGGTCAGACGATTCCTGTTACATCGGCTTTGGTCATGTTGGACAATAATCCGATTTTCTCTGTGGATGTGGATGGCCCAGGCGGTTTGATTGACTGGGATGGTGACGGCTTCTTTGATGACTTACCTATTAACGAGTCTGTAGAAATAACGGTAGGTTACCGTTTCGATTGCTCGGAAGCACAAAGCACCGAAAATGCATGTGATAATGATACCCAGAAAAATCTAAGTGCGGAGGTTTGGTATTCCAATGCTTGTGCAGAAAGAATAGAAGTAGAGGATAGGTCGATTAAAAACCCTAAAAACATTACCCCCGATTCCGAAAGCTCTACCGAAACGGATGCGATGATAGGTGTGGATGTTTTCCATGTTTACTATTATCAATTACGCTCGGTGAGTGATTTTGAAAAAGATTGTGGTGGGAATGAGCAATTCATCGTAACCGTGGAATTGCCGGATGGTGTTTCTGTCGATCCGGGAGAGACCAACCTGTTCAAATCGAACGCTGCAATTCCATTGCTTGGAAGTACCCAGAACGGAAATGTGGTAACCATGACCTATGATGCATCCTTCTTTTCCAATATAGCAGGTGGATATACCATAGATTTGGGATTGTTTGCAGATTGTACAACCGAAGCAGGGCCCACTTCCTTCCCGGTGACATTATCATATTATTGTCCTACTTGTGATTGTGAACATGTTTGGTTCTGTGGCGATTTGGATGGCCCGTTGTTGCACCCTTCTGTACCACCTTGTCCTATTTCTACATTACCACCTTGTCCGAATGGTGTAAGAACATTGGATTTTGATGTGACAAGAACGACTTTCGGATATACGGATGAAACTTATACAACAAAAGTAAACCCTACGGATGTGAATCAGAAGGTGGCTTTATCCTGTGATTCCGTTCAGATGACGGTTATTGCATCTGTAGGAGATGATGTGATTTCGGATGACGTAGGAATAACCATCAATTATGATAACCCGGATGGCGAAGAAGGTACTGACGATATATTTGTTTTCGGAGGAGGTATTGTCGAAATAGATCAGGGAGGAACGATATTTACCTGTAATGTCGATGCTTCTGCGGCAACAACAACGGCTATTGATCTTATCAGTAAAAGTGTTGATATCGAACTGGATGATTGTTTGGCTTCTTTGGGAATTACTTTGAATCCCGATGACATTATCACATTCAAGGGGATGTTTTCCCTCAACCCTGATGGACCTTATAATTCATTGTATAAATTAATCCCCAATTTCAGAGGGGAGATGTACCATAATTTCGGAGGCTCACCCGTTTCATGTGATAATTTCGGAGAAACTTTTACGGTGGCTAAAACGGGTTCAATCTTCGTAACACCTTCTGCCAGTAACTTTCCACAAGGGTGTAAGGAAACCACATTGACCTATGCTGTAGAAATATACAGAAACGATTATATTGAATATTTCCCGGATGAATACAGACAGGCAGCCTTTGTGGATTCCATGAAATTTACTTTTGACCCGGCAATCATAGATGCTTTTGAAGATTTGTCAGTCGAAGTGATGATTCCCGATCATCCCATTCATGGTAATAATTTCTTCAGCCTACCCGGTTTGGAACAGTTTCCTGATGGAGAATATGTAGCCACTTTTGATGATTTGGATGTGATCCCATCATATAATAATACATTGGATAACAAGATTTTTACCCTAAATATCAATATCGTAGCCAATTGTGGTTCCGAAACTGCAAGTTCGGATAATGACAATCTTTTCACTTTCGTACCGACGGTTTTTTATAGGGATAGGATTTATTCGGAAGAAATAGGAGACGGTTCCTGTTCGGATTATATTGAAGATTCCCTCAATAGTTTCATCCTTTATACCGAACCACCTACGTTCTCATTACAAGCAATCTCCAATCCCAATCCGGAAGTGTTGACCAATTCGGTTTCATGGTTGGTGCAACATTGTAATACTTCGACTGAATCGGATGCAGGCTTGAACTGGCTTGCATTGGACATACCTAATTCTTCCATAACGGTAAACGCCATTCAGGATTTGAGCGGGGCCTCACCGGTAAACGTACCTTTTACAGGTTATGGAACAGGGAACAGTGTTTTCGCATATGTCGATCCTTTGTTAAGGAATTTTACCGGAAATTCTCCTGAAGATATTTGTAATACCTATCTCATTGAAGCTTCCGTAGATAGATGTGGTACTTTTCCTTTGACAGTTCGTTCAGGATGGAATTGTACGGCATATGATGAGCCGGATTGGACACCTGAATTATATGCTCCTTGTGATGAAGATACGATTAATCTTTCACTCACGAGTTTGGAAGGAGCTTTGGATGCGGAAATGATTTCCCAACCTTCCGAATCCGTAGATATCTGTACGGTATTGGATTATGAAATCCTTATCCGTAATACTGAACTGGGGTCTATTTATGATATGAAAACGGAATTCTTCTTGCCTTTGGTAGGGTTGGATTTCGTGCCGGGATCTTTTGAATTAGCTTATACCCCAACGGCAGCACCGGTTTCAATTCCTGATCCGGTTTTACAGGGATTGACAATACGGGGAGAATATTACCTATATGAGGATTTCTCGATGCTGAATCCGTTTTTGGAGCAGAATGGATTACAAGGGTTTAATCCTTTGGCTCCTGCCGACTCTAATGAATATGTAATCAAATTCCAAGCAATTCCTACTTGTGGGTTTAACTCAGGGGATTTGATCGAATATAGCTTCCAAGGGTTCTCGGGTTGTGGAGATACTACCAACGTCGAATTCGGTGAATCTTTCCCGATTTCCGTCAATGGAGTACCTGAATCGACACAATTCTTTATTGCAGAATTCGGAGCCAATACGACAATAAGTCCAACCGGTGGTGGAACAGTAGATGTTCTAGTCACCAATAGTTCTGGGCAGCCTACGGATGCCAATGATATTATCAGGGTTGTGCTTCCCCCGGGAATCACCTATGACCCCGGATCTGCCTCCGCAACGATTCCTTCGAGTTGGGTGCCGGGAGAGCCTACCGAATTAACGGATGATGGATTTAATGTGGTCTATTGGCAGATGCCCACAGGAATTCCATTCGCAGGTGAAATAGCTTTTTCTTTTGATGTCTTGGGTGGTGCCGTTCCTGAATGTATGATGGATACTTTTGAATTGGCACTGTTCACAATGGATAGGTTCGAAATTCCTTGCCCTACCTTAGGTGAGGATTGTGAAATATTTTCAGGTACAACCGAAGGAGGTGAACAGTTCTTGGATTTGATTATTTCCAATGGCGTCAACTTCAGTTCTGTTGAAGCGGTAAGCACTTGTGTTGATGATACAACGGAAGAAGTTACTTTGAATGTGACGGTCTCAGGTTTGCCGACTCTTACCCAGGACGATAGGGTTTATATCTATTTTGATTCTGATATGAATGGAGAGGGAAGTGGAACAGATGTGGAATTAGCCGAAATAGTTATTCCTGCCGGTACTTCAGGTGATTTTACTTTTACTGAGGTGATTTCGGTTACGAATGATCAGTTGTGTGGCTTATTGATGATATTTGGTGGTGCTGGCTTGACGACTTGTCCGCCTCCTCCTCCTTATGAAATCAATCCCGTAATAAACAATGCAGGTTCTAACACGGCTTATTGTGGAGGAGCAATAACATTGGGATCTAATGAATGTACGGCTATTGGAACTTACACATATGAATGGACTGCCGTTAGCCCGGCTAGTGTGGATGACTTGAGTGCTACTGATATTCCAGAACCTACACTTACTGTTGATCCTTCTATCCCGGGAGGAACGACATTGACTTATATCCTGACAACAACCAGGGCCGGATGTGGATATTCATCTAGTGATGAAGTTGAAGTAACTATCGCTTCTGCATTGAACATAAATATTACTTCTTCGGAAGGAACTACTGTTTGTGCGGCATCTTCAACTATATTGACGGCGTCTGCTCCCGGAGCTACTTCATTTTCTTGGTCGGATGGAACATCTGTTATTGGAAATACGGCTTCAATCACCGTTACACCTTCTGCGAATACTACTTATACGGTTACCGTTGGAGATGATAATGGCTGTACGGCTTCTGAAAGTATAAATATCATTGCCGGTGGCAATGCACTTGCTGTTAATGCAACTGTTGATGGTTCTTCAAGGATTTGTACCGGGGCTTCTGCCCAGTTAGAAGCCAATGCTTCCGGAGGAGATGGAAATTATATGTATGCTTGGTCGGGGGCAGGGTTGGACAACCCCAATATTGCCAATCCGATAGCTACACCGACAGCATTGACGGTTTATTCGGTTACGGTTACGGATGGTAATGGTTGCTCTGTTACAGATAACGTTACAATAGATATTGATAATAATGTTCCTGGAGTAAGTGCTGCCAGACCTCAGATATGTTTAGGGGAAAGCACTACATTGAATGCCGTCGGTGGTTCGGGTTATACATGGACTGAAGTAGGAATCAATCCTACTTCGAATACTTTGTCTTCCAATACCGGAGCTACGGTTACTTTCTCGTCATCAGTGGCTGGAACTTACGAATTTGAAGTATTGGTGACCGGTGGTTGTGAAGACAGAACAGAGTCCGTTACGGTAAATGTTGGAGACGTATTGGTTACATCTCCACAAACAGACTTAGGCGAATGTAATGGTACGACCCAGCAGGCGTCGATTACCATAAATGAAAATATACAATCCTTTACGGTAACTCAAGGTACGGCCCAAAATGAGAATTTCTCAGGCAATACTTTGACATTCGATGCGGTTTATAATGCTGCGGCAACCAGTTTTTCAGTGACTATTGTTGGGGTGTCCGGCTGCTCGACTATTTCGACGTTTAGTTTCACAGAATGCCCCTGTGTGCCGACAATGATCGTATCCACATCCATAAGCAATTCAAAATGTGGAGAAAGCATAGGGGCTGCAACAGTAGGAATCACAGGTAACCCTGCTGATTATGATTTTACTTGGACACCGAACCCCGGAACAGTCTCAGCTGATGGAACAATGATATCCGGTGTGCCTGCTGGTGTTTATCAATTATTAATAGAAGAAATAGGCGTTCCTGATTGTTCGACATCTACTACAATTGTAATCGGTAATTCAGATGGTCCGGTACCCACTAGCATTGTAACGACTCCGGCCACTTGTGCAGATAATGACGGAACAGCTACATTAACCCCTGCAGATTGGATATATACTTGGGTCTTTGATGGAATGACAGGGAATACACGTTCCGATTTGGAATCCGGTATTTATGGCGTTCAGGTCGTTGATCCTGATAACCCGGGTTGTGATAATTTCGTAGCAGTCGTTATTCAGGAAGACAATGATTTAGTTGTCGATTATAACGAAACGGCTTCGCCTACTTGTGGAAATGCAGATGGAGGGGTAGAATTAATCGTAACCGGAGGAAGTGGTAATTATAACTTTGTTTGGAGCGATGGGGGAACAGGTGGAACCCGTAATGATCTCATGGCGGGAACTTACCTTGTGAATATAGAAGAAATAGGAGGCCAGGAATGTACAACCAGTTTCATTTTTGCTTTGACCGATAGCGATGTTCCTAATTCTACCGTCAATATAACCGAAATAATGGATGAGTCCTGCCCTGGCCAGTCGGATGGTGCAGTGGTTTATGATGTTGTGTACCCCGGAGGTATTGCAACACCTACGGATACCATCATAACTGATGGTTTTGGTACTAGGATTAATGGTCAATTATCGCCGGGACAATATTGTATCGAAATAAGAGATGCGAATAATTGTGTTTCCGGTGCGGCTTGTTTTGAGATAGAAGCACCCGAACCGATCACTGCTACAATATCCGATACGCCTTCTTGTAGTAATGGAGGTTCGATTACCGTAGGGGTGTCTGGAGGTACAGGGAATTACACCTATGATTGGGCCGATTTGCCTGGAATGAATAATCCGAGGGATAGGATGAATCTTGACCCCGGTAATTACGGATTGGTAATTACCGATAGTAACGGATGTTCCATCACCATAGCCGGAGGAATAGATGTGGAAACATGTCCTTGCTCCGGAGAACCGAGTATAGAATCGGTAACAATGCAGGAAGCTACCTGTGGAAATTCGGATGGTTCCGCTACTTTGGAAATCCTACCTTCAAATACAGGTTGGATATTTACATGGGATCCGAATGTAGGAACACCGAATACGGATGGTAATAGCCGAACGGATTTACCGGCCGGTGGATACACCGTTACGGTTGCAGATGCTACAGGAGAATGTACAGATGTCATTTTCTTTGCTCTAACCAATCAGGACGGCCCTGAATTAGATGCACCTGTTGTTACTACTCCCGCCGATTGTGCCGCAGCAAATGGTACAGCAACATTGTCTCCTGCATCTTTCGATTACACTTGGAGTGATGGGGGAACAGGTGCTACAAGAAATGATTTGATGTCGGGTACTTATTTTGTTACGATTACGGATCCGACAGAACCCGGATGCTTCAGTGTTGAAGAAGTGAATATAGATCAGAATAACGATTTGGATATAGATGTTTCCATTGATCAGAATTCCACCTGTGGTAATTTTGATGGTGCAGTGACGGCTACTGTGATCGGAGGAAGTGGTAATTATTCATACGAATGGAGTTTCGGTGGTATGAATGCTGCCACCACTGATGGTGTTCCGGGAGGTATTCATTCGGTTACCGTAACCGATCTTTCCGGAAATAATTGTCAGGATGTAAAATCCTTTGTCATGATTGATGGAGATATTGTTGGTGCCGATATTACAATTAATTCGATAAGCAATGTTTCCTGTGGAGGGGCGATGGATGGTTCCATTGATTTCACAGTAACACCAAGACCCGGATTCAATGGCCCTGAACAAGTGATTGTTTCAAATGGAAACAGTTCTACCAACTTGGCTGGTGGTGAGTATTGTATCATGGTCTTGGATGCTGCCGGATGTGTAGCAGGAGGAACCTGTGTAACAGTAGAAGAAAATGATCCGTTGGTCGCTGAATATTCCATTTCAGGTGGTTGTTCCGGAGATGGTGCAATTGATATTTCGGTAACAGGTGGAACGGGTAATTATGACTTCGAATGGTCAGATGCCATCGTGTTGGAAGATAGGAATAACCTATCTGTCGGAACTTATTCCGTTACGATTACCGATGATGAAGGTTGTTCTATTACGGGTCTCGGTTTGGAAGTCCGGTGTGATGAATGTCTGGTAGAACCACAGGTGGAAAGTATAGTTATAACAGAAGCGACTTGTGGTAATGATGATGCTGCGGCAACCATCCATACCAATGCCGATCCTTCCGTTCTGATTTACACTTGGGAACCCAATGTAGGAACACCGGGAACAACAGGTAATATTAGAATGGATTTGCCTGCCGGCGGATATTCCGTTACGGTTAGTGATGTTAGTGGAGGATGTACGGATATAGCATTTTTTGCCATAACGAATGAAGATGGACCTGAATTGGATGCAATGCCGGTAACTACTCCGGCGGATTGTGCTTCCGCCAATGGTACGGCCACATTATCTCCTGCATCATTTACATACGATTGGTCTGATGGAAACCCAGGAGCAACAAGGAATGATTTACTAGCCGGTACTTATTTCGTCACTTTCTTTGATCCGGCGAATCCGGATTGTACGGGAGTAGTTGAAATCAATATTGGAATTAATAATAATTTGGAAGTCAATGTTTCCATTGATGCCGAAGCAACTTGTGGGAATGCTGATGGAGCAGCTACCGCCAATGTAACCGGAGGTTCAGGTGCATATACCTATGATTGGAGTTTTGGAGGAAACGCAATGTCCGAAACATCTGTTCCGGGAGGAGTACACAATGTAACGGTTACAGATACGGGAGGAGATATGTGTATTGGCGAAGCTACATTCCTAATGACAGATAGCGATGCTTCCGGAGTAGCCGATGTTACCATCAATAGTACTTCGGATGTGAGCTGCTTCGGTTCTATGAACGGTTCCGTTAATTTCGATGTGAATCTATCCGGTACTTTTATCGGACCGAGCCAAGTCATCATATCCAATGGCTCACAGACCTTCGAAAACGGTTTATTGCCCGGAGGGCAATATTGTATAGAAATAAGGGATGTGAATGGTTGTGTAGCCGGTGGTGCTTGCTTCGATATTGTCGAACCTGAACCTTTGGAAGTCGAATTCTCTATCTCAGGAGGATGTAATGATGATGGTGCGATTAATATAACAGCGTCGGGTGGAACAGGTAATTACAATTATGATTGGCAAGACATTGCCGGTAATAATGATATCGATGACCGTGAAAATCTTCCGGAAGGAATTTACAATGTCGTAGTTACCGATGAAAACGGTTGTGCCATTGCCGGATATGCATTACAGGTAGAATGTGGATCTTGTAACGGCCCAACTGTAGAATATACATTGGCATACGAATCCGAATGTGGAGAATCCATCGGATCTGCCGAAGTCGTCCTGCTTGAAAATCCAGCCGATTTTGTTTATGAATGGACACCTTCCAATGTAGGAACGGTAGATGGTGCAGGTAATATCCTTACGGGTATTCCTGCCGGATTATATCAGGTGCAGATTATGGATACCATAAATACGGCATGTAGTATTACGGAATTCATATTGGTTTCCAATTCGGATGGTCCCGAAGCCGAGATAGAAAATATCGAAGGTGCGGATTGTGGTGGAAATAACGGTTCTGCCAGTTTGATACCGAATGATCATATATACACTTGGCCTGATGGCATCACAGGTGCGGATAGGAACGATTTGGCTCCGGGTGTTTATGGTGTTTCATTTACAACGGCCACCGATACTTTGTGTAACAATTTCATCATGGTTGAAATTCCTGAAATCCCATCGTTTACGCTTGCCGCCAATGTGATAATGGAAGCCGATCCGGGAATGAGTAACGGTTCTGTAGAAATCATCGTCAATGGTGGTACGATGCCGTTCTCCTATTTCTGGAGTGACGGAGGGACTGGAAATTCCAGAACCGATTTGGCTGCCGGAACCTATACCGTTATAGTAACGGATGCGGATGGTTGTGAAAACCAGATCACCTTTACCGTAGGTAGCAATGTGCCGGAAACGGCAACCATTACCATTAATTCCATCTCGGATATCAGTTGTAACGGACAAATGGATGGGGCGATTGATTTCGTAGTGGATTATGATCCTGCTTTTGAACAACCGGCTATGGTTATCATCACAGATGGTTTCCTAACCTATGGGAATTCAGGATTGGCTGCCGGTAATTATTGTATCAATGTATGGGATGCATTAGGTAATCTGGTTACTTTCGAATGTTTCGAAATCATGGAACCGGATGCATTGGAATTAGGAATTATTGCCACTTATGTCGGATGTGTCGAAGAAGGGGAGCTAGGTCAATTGGAAGCGGTAGTCATGGGAGGTACTCCTACCTATACATATGACTGGGATGCTTTGCCGGCTAATTCTGATCCGGCTGTATTGACTGATTTGGAAACAGGGACATATAACCTGACGGTTACTGATGCCAATGGTTGTCAAATCACTGCTGATAATATCTTATTGGAAGAATTGTGTATTCCGGATTGTGAGTATTTCAATGGAATGGATACACTGTTGTTACAGGCAGGAGATTGTGGTGATACCTTGCTTGTATGTGCAGGATTGCCTTTGGCAGAATATCTGACTGATGATTACGATATCTATATCGACGGAATGTTATCCAATGACATGGTTGTGGGATGTGATTACGATGTAGTCTTGGCATATACTTATTCTACCTTATTCGGACAAGGAGAGGCGGGGCCTTACTTCTTGGATAGTTGGATAGTAAATGGTGTTACCTTCCAAGGAGAATTCATGGATATTCCTGCATTGGTGGATTCGATGAATACCTGGGATCCTACCGGTAATTGGGTATTGGATGATAATGCCCCTCTTATCACAAGTACGAATGGAGTTAATACGTATAGCGATATGCAGATTCATCCGATTTCGAACCCGGCAATGGGAGGCCCCTTGAGTTTGAATACAGGTGGCGGAGCCAACGGTATTGCCATTGAAATTTCAGGAGAAGGTGGACATGAATTGGTCATCGTAAATGTAGGAACGGCATGTGCGGATACCCTGATGGTGGGAATCAATTGCCAAAGCTATGAATTTGCAGATACGATTATTCTGGGAACGGTTGTCGATCCTTTCTGTTTCGATCAGGCAGAAGTGATTTCCAGTACCAATTTATTGGGTACTTCGATTACTTCAATCAGTAATGTCTGTGAAGACCAATCCGGAACATCCGTAATATTCGAAATAGACAACCCCTTGATTCCTTGTATTTCCTATACGGGTATTACACCCGGAACGGATACGGCCTGTATCGAGGTTTGTGATGATTTGGGTATTTGTGATACCTTCAATTATTATGTAACCGTAATCCCTACAGGACCGGAAATCATAATCGATACGCTGGTGGTCAATGTGGATACCAATGTGGTTTGTCTGGACACGATTACAGACCTCGGTGGAGAGATAACAGGCGTCGTGAATTATTGCGACGATTTAGTTGACTTGGTTGAGTTCTCTGTAGATACTTCCACTTGGTGTGTAAGTTATTGGGGAGTGGATGTCGGTGTGGATTCGCTTTGTCTGGCAGTTACAGATGAATACGGAAATGTAGATACGGTCATTATAAATGTACTGGTTGTAAATACGACTACAGATGTGGTCTGTGATACGATTTTCGTAGGGCCTGGCGGGCAATTCTGCTTGGATACGACAGAACTCGTAGGTAATCTGGTCTATGCGGAAAATATCTGTGAAGATCAATCTTCGGGAGTTGTGGAATTCTTCATTGATCAAACGGATTGGTGTGTGACTTACCAATCACAGGATATGCTGGGGCAGGATACGGCCTGTATTATCCTTTGTGATGATCTGGGGTATTGCGATACGACATTGTTCTGTATTACGGTAATCGAAAATTTCGATCTGCCCATTGCATTGGATGATTATGACACGACGCTCATCGATGTGCCGGTCGTCGTTAATGTAAAAGCAAATGATACCATATTCGGAGGGATTGACACATTGTATATTTTGGAACAACCGAATTCGGGAACGGCAACGGTCAATTTGGATTGTACGGTTACCTATGATCCCGATCCGGGTGTATGTTCCGTAACGGATGAATTTACCTATGTGGTTTGTAATCCGAACGGATGTGATACCGCAACGGTCTATATTTATATTGCCTGTGACGAATTGACCATCTTCAACGGTTTCTCACCGAACGGTGATGATCTGAACGAGGTATTCTATATAGATGGGATTGAGGACTTTCCTAATAATTATCTGTGTGTCTTCAATAGATGGGGTAACCGGGTGTATGAAAAGGAAGGTTACAACAATGAATGGCATGGTGACTGGGAAGGGAATGATTTGCCTGATGGAACATATTTCTACATCCTTAAACTGGACAAGGACAAAGATGGGGATGATGATGTTTACAAGGGCTATCTGCAAATCAATAGATAGGTTTATTGAGATTTAATAGGACTTTCTTTCGAAAATGTCCGAAAGAATTTGTTTAATATGATTGTGATTTTGTGCGGCTGTCGCTTTATGCGGCAGCCGTTTTTCATTTCATGGATTCCAATGCCTCCTTGACCGTTTTGACCGGGCGTAAACAGGTCTTGTTCCTACAGACATAAATGAGGGTTTCGCCTTCGAGGAGTTTGTCCTTGAGTAATTCCAAAGTGCCTTCGTCCTTGCCGCCGAGGAAAAATGAATAGGGAAGATATTCCTTTTGCATTCTTAGGGTCAGTTCTTCTGCGTTTTTACCAACTATGGCAACTTCATAAGGAGGGGTAGCATGATGACTCATGGCAGAGGCCCAATTGCTGAAAAAAGCAGGTTGTGGATGTTGAAGGATATTATCCTTCATGTTATTGACCATGATTTCCGACATCTTGATATAATCATCATTATAAAAATAAGTGCCGATGAGAAATAATACTTTGGCCATAGAGGAATTAGAGGCCGGAATCACATTATCTGAAGTTTCCATTTTTCTTACAACCAATGGGTCGTCCAGATTGGAAGTATAGAAAAACATACCCGATTTCTTATCATAAAATTGGCTGATTACATATTCTGTCAGGGTCTTGGCCTGATATAACCATTGTTCATCATAAGTGATTTCATACAAGGCTACCAAAGCTTCTGCCAATAAGGCATAATCATCCAGAAAAGCATTAATTACAGATTGTCCGTCTTTATAATTCCGATTCAAACGACCGTCTTTTTGAATGACTTCGTTTTTGAGGAAAAGGGCGTTTTTCAAAGCTGCGGACTTATAGGTGGGGTTACCCAAAGCCTTATAGGCATCCACATAGCCTTTAAGCATCAGTGCATTCCAGGAGGTCAGGATTTTATCATCCAGCCCGGGATGGATTCGTTTTGTCCTTTCCTTGAAAAGTATTGCCCGGCTATTACTCAATACTTCTTCCGCATTTTCTCTGGGAATCTCCAATCTTTTACAAATGTCATCGAGTTTTTTTGTATTGAATAATATATTGGAGTGTTCCCAATTCCCTCCTTCAAAAACATTGTAATATTCGCAGAAGAGCCGGGAATCATTTCCCAGTAAACGTTCGACATCAGCTTTGTCCCAAACATAGAATTTACCTTCTACACCTTCACTATCCGCATCATAGGAAGAATAAAAGCCCCCGTTTTCATGGGTCATTTCCCTTTGGATGAATGCCAGGGTTTGTTCGACCACTTCCTTGTACCTTTTTTCACCGGTTGCCTGATAGGCTTGTGCGTAAAGGCTTACCAGTTGGCCATTGTCATACAACATTTTTTCAAAGTGTGGAACCTTCCAATCTGGATCTGTAGAATATCTGGCGAAACCACCACCTAGATGATCGTAAATGCCACCTGCCGCCATTTGATCAAGGGAAACCTTTACCGCCTTCAATGCAGAGGGGTTTCCCGTCAGATGATATTCCTTCAAAAGATATTGCCAATTATTAGGCATTGGGAATTTATTACCCCTGTTACCTTGGACTTTCCTCCCTCCTTTTTTCATATCCACGGCATTCACCATCTTATCCGTAACGGTTTTCACATCTGATTTTTTGAAAATGGGATCAGCTACATTCAATGGGATGATTTCCCGTTCCTTCATGCTCTTATGCATATCTGATGCATAAACTTCCAATTGATTCGGATCTTTCCGGTGCAAATCAATGAACTGTTCCAATATTTTCAACCAATTGTCTCTAGGAAAATAGGTTCCGGCCCAAACCGGCCGGCCATCGGGTAGGGCAAATGCATTCAGCGGCCAACCACAACCGGCTCCGGAAGACATGTGGCAGGCCGTCATATATACATCGTCCACATCGGGCCGCTCTTCCCGATCCACCTTGATGGGAACGAAATGTTCATTCATCAACCGGGCAATCAATGTATCTTCAAAGGACTCATGTTCCATCACATGGCACCAATGGCAGGCCGCATATCCTACGCTGATGATCATGAGTTTGTTTTCTTTTTCGGCTTTTGCCAATGCCTCCTTGCCCCAGGGCATCCAATTGACCGGGTTATGGGCGTGTTGGAGCAAGTATGGACTGCTTTCGTTGATGAGGGCATTGGTGTATTCGTGTTGTTCTTTTGTCATTTCGGATGTATGGGGAGTGTGCCCGTTTTGGGATTTACAGGCGGATATCCCGAAAAGGATGAAGAACAGGAAATATAAGCGTATGGTCATGAGCTTTGGATTAAAGGCGTAAGGGTTATCGTTTCAGCCATTCGACAAAATTACGAATCTTCTCATGCTCCAATAATTTTTCTATGGTGTTGTAGTACCTCCCCAGATCCTTTTCGGAAACGAACTTATGTATTTCCTTATGGCAATCCTGGCAAAGATCGACGGTTTTTATCATCTCTTCCTTGGTGAAATTCTTCTTGAACCATTTATTCTTATGCATTGCACGGGGGATCAAATGATGCCGGGTTGTACTTTTTACTTCCCGTTGACAAAGTTCACAGATTTTCATGATATTGTAGTTTGAATACTTGCCCCATTGAAACAGATATGCATGATAAATGATTCCATGAAAGCTATTACAAAAATCTTTAATTTTCTGTTGTATTCCAATTTGTGGATTGCCCTATCATCCATAACGATGACAGCGAAGACGATTTTCCTAGTGGGAGAAAACCCGGTTTCCCTGTTGCCGGTTTACGGTTTCGTTTTTTGTTCGACCTTATTCATATATGCCGGCCACCGTGTTATCGGTATTAGGAAATCCGAAGCTTTCAAGGAAAAGGGTCGGTATAAAATCATTAATGAATATAAATACCATATCATACTTTATGCTATTCTCGGAGCAGTAGGGACATTGGGTTTTTCTTTTTTTCTGGCGTGGAAAACCCTTCTTTCCATGTTGCTGCCCGGTTTGATTTCGCTTGCTTATATCTTACCTGCTTTTTCCGGAAAGGAAAAGAAAAGATTGCGAGATTTCGATTTTGTGAAAATATTCTTTGTCGCTCTCGTTTGGATGTGGGTTGCTGTGATATTACCTATTCTGGAATTAGGGAGTGGTATGGGGCTTTCCTTCATTATCCTTTCTTCGCTGGAGGTGTTTTTATTTGTTTTTGCGATTACCCTTCCTTTCGATATACGTGATTTGAAACAGGATGGTCATAACGATGTGAAAACCATACCGGGAATATGGGGTGAGGAGAAATCCATAAGATTGGCTTTGGCCTTATTGGCTATTTCCCTGCTCTTAGCCATACTTAACATCACTGTGAATCCGTTAGATGGGACGGATGGAATGATTCTGCTCGGCGGATACATGTCAGGATATGCAGTGACAGCGTGGCTGATTAGTCATTCTACACAAAAGAAGAAGGATTGGTATTATACTTTCCTTTTGGATGGGACAATGATTTTGATTCCTTTATTGATTATGGGATTTCCTTATTTATTTGAGATATTTCTATGAATTAGGAATTGGCATCAAGTGACTTGATTTTAAGTCAAAGGTCAAATATATTGGGCCGGATATTCAAGGCTTATTCAAATTTCACTATTTTCACATTATAATTCAATAACTAACAAGGACAGGAGATGGGAAACATATCAAAAATCATTCTAATCCTATTAGGATTCTCCTTTTTTTCGATTTCATGTGGTTCTGAAACCAAATCCCTAGAAACTAAAGACATCCAAGGAGATTGGCAGTTGAAGGAAGCTTTCAGAGATGGTAAGAAAACTGGTACTTTGGAAAGTGTTTATTTCAATTTTAAGGATAATGGGACAGTGAATACGAACTTCAATGCAGAGATGGAGGAATTCCAATCTACTTATGAAATAAAGGAAGGAACCATTGTCGTTTCAGGGAATCATCCACTGAAAATAAATGCAGAAAGGACTTTGGAAGATGAACTCATCCTCAAAACAGGCATTGCTAATGCCAAATTCAAATTGGTATTGGAACCTGCGGAAGCAGGGGAGTAGGCTTTCTTCCTTATCGATAAATCATGGCGGTTACTCGAAGATTCTTTCGATGTAATCGCTTTTTTTTGCTCTTGAATCCTGCAATTCATAAATTGCTTTGCATAAACCTGAAATTATTAGGATGAAAGATTTATTTACCGGCGTTTTCTCATATTTTAAAGCCATTAAAATCATACACCGGAAAAGATTATGGGGGTATTTCCTAATACCCGGCTTGGTGAGTGTCGCATTGTTCCTACTTTTGGGGACAACCATTTGGTTTACTTTCAATGGGATGGGGGATTGGGTCTCTTCCCTTTGGCCCTGGGAAAGAGGCAAAGGTATTATCGATATTACCGGAGGAATCATATATTCCTTACTACTGGTCGGACTTTCCGCCATCTTGTTCCGTTATATCATAATCATAATCATGGGGCCTTTTTTGAGCCCATTGTCCGAAAAAATAGAACATTCTATCAATGGCAAAAAATATGATTTCAGTGGAACCCGTTCCAATGCCAAAATAATGTGGAGGGGATTGGTGATGGCACTCTCGCTGATATTTTTCGAGCTACTCTTCACACTCCCCCTATATCTGTTCCTGTTGATTCCAGGAGCAGCCTTTATTATTACCCCCTTGATTTTTATCATTCAGGCTTATTATGCCGGTAGGGGTAATATGGATTTTATTTTCGAACGTAGGTATGGAGTGAGGGAAAGCCTTGGAATGGGTAGGAAAAACAAGTGGTTGGCTATTGGGAACGGCTTGGTCTATCTTCTGATGATGCTCTCCATCATAGGTGTTTTTTTCGCTCCCATTCTTTCGGTAGCAGGTATGACCGTTGAATTGATCAATAAATTGGACGGTCAACAAATTGCCGAGAATGAACCGTTGTTGAGCGAGGGATAATCCATTGTTTTATTACTATCATTGAAGATTTCTTCCGTTGAACTTCCATCAATTCCGAATTTTTTCTGAATGAAAGCCCTGAAAGGTTCTTTCCATTCCGGATAACATTGCCGCAGGATCTTCTCATCTTCCGATTTGAAGGCAGAAATCATCTCATCCTGTGTATATGCGATTTTCATTATTTACAGTGTCCTCGGATCTGACTTTTTGGAATTTGTTATGGAATGGTATTGCAGGATTCTAAATCCTTGACACACCCTTTAATATTTTCAAGGTGCGTTCACGTTACTGAAATTATAACATTTTTTTAATCTTCTAAATAATGTCCGGAAAGCCTTAGCCTTATGGAAATGTTTTCTGATATCTTTGCCTATAATTAAAAACAATATCAAAAAATATCCGTATAAAAATTAGAAACGATAGCAAGGAAATTCGAAATATTGATAGGATGGATTCTCCTTGGTTTCTAAACAATAGGAAATCAAATAATTCAAGTATATGGAAAATAAATTGAGTCCACTTACGATCACAGGAATTTATTTCATTCCTCTTGCCATTTTCACTATGGCTGTCTATTTTTCACTTAATGGTTTTTTTACGGGGCATCCGGAATTATTGGTCGCTATGACCTTGGATTTGATGGTGACGGCTCCGCTGGTTTATTTTTTGATGATTCGTAAAACGGGAATTCCCAATTTTACCGCATTCACAGTTTTCCTAATAGGTACAATCATCGTTTCTTTCGTATTGCCTAAAGATGAAGTCCAGGCAGTGACATTTGTCGGCGATTATTTTTTGCCGCTAATCGAACTGGGAGTGCTGTCATTAGTCTTATATACCGCTTATCGGATGAGGAAGAATTTCAAATCCGAAAAAGGAGAAGGGGATGATGCTTTTGGGGTGATAAGGAAAGCCACGATAAAATCCTTGGGAGATCATCTTCCTGCACGATTACTGACTTATGAAATCGCATTTATTTATTATGGTTTAATCAATTGGAAAAAAAACATTCCCAAAGAAAACGAGTTTACCTACCACAATAAAAGTGGTATCATGACAATCATCGGAGCCTTGATTTTCATCATACTTATCGAAACATTTGCCATACATTTCCTACTCGAACAATGGAGTGTTATTGCCGCTTGGATATTGACAGTCGCAAGTATTTATGCAATGTTTCAAATGTTTGCTCATGCAAAGGCGACTTCACGAAGATTCATCAATATGGATGAAAAAAAACTGAATTTGAAATACGGCCTTTTCGGAGATGTATCCATTCCCTTCTCTGATATAGAAAGTGTGGAATTGACGAGGAAGGAACCGAAAGACAAAGAAGGAGTGGTCAAACTCGCTTTATTGGAGCCGCTTGAAAATCACAATACGATCCTTCACCTTAAAAAGGAGGTAACAATAAGCGGAGCATACGGCACTAAGAAAAAAGGAACGAAAATAATGTTGTTCATCGATGATAAGGAACAATTCGAAACGGCCGTCAATGAGCGATTGTAGATAAACCTTTTTCAGGGTCAAGCCTAGCAGCCCTCTCGAAATGTTTTGAAAACGTAGAATATTTTGAGGGGGCTTCTAACGGCCTTTCATTACCTTCGCCCAATGGCAAAAGAACACCTACAACAAATCAGGGATACCATTCAACTCTTGAAAATAGAAAAGGAAGAGGATTTTATCCAATTCCGTAAATTCGTCCAATCCCTACCCCTGAAAAAGAAAAAGGAAAAAGGATTGTCTTGGCATCCGTTTGTTATTAATAAAACGGGATTCACCTACGGAGAAAGAGCCTTCGTTATCGGAGAAAGGACGGCCAATCTGAATGAATCCCACCAGTTTCGGGCAGGAATGCCTGTCAATCTTACTTACGAAAGGGAAGGCAAGGAATCTTTTGAACAATCCGGAGTCATTAAATACATCAGCCGGAATAAGATGAAAATCATTCTGGGAACGAAGGATGTTCCCGAATGGGTCAATAAATCCGGCCTTGCCATTGATTTGCTTTTCGATGAAAGGACTTACCTTGAAATGGAAAAGGCTTTGGAAATCGTTCTTAAGGCCAAAGGTGACCGATTGGCGGAACTAAGGGATATATTCCTCGGGAAAAACCAACCGGCAAGCCGGCAAATCAATCATCCCATTACCGTTCCCAACCTGAATCCTTCACAGAATGCAGCGATAAATGATGTACTCGCTGCCTATGATATTTCAGTCATTCACGGCCCTCCCGGAACCGGCAAGACTACGACGATCGTTCAGGCGATAAAATTATTGGCCAAAGAAGAAAATATCATCTTGGTTACAGCTCCAAGTAACGCCGCTGTGGATTTGCTTTGTGGTAAACTTTCAAAAGAAGGCTTGGATGTGGTAAGGATCGGAAATATTTCAAGAGTCGAAGACGATTTGGTCAAACTCACTTTGGAGGGCCGTCTTTCTGAACACCCCGAAAGCAAGAACATCAAAAAAATCAGAATTCAGGCGGCAGAGGTAAGAAGGAAGGCAAAACGTTTCAAAAGAACTTTCGATGCTCAGGCCCGAAGGGAACGGGGGGAAATGTTCAAGGAGGCCGGTGAATTATCCGCTTGGGCGAGACAAGTAGAACAACGCCTGATAGAACAGATTATTTCATCGGCCAATGTCGTAGCATGTACCCTTATAAATACGACACATTCCGTCTTGGATGGATTCGATTTTAAAACGGTTGTCATAGATGAAGCGGCACAGGCTTTGGAGCCGGCCACTTGGATTCCTATTTCAAGAGCCAGTCGTGTTATCCTCGCCGGTGATCCTTTTCAACTGCCACCTACCGTAAAATCCGTCGAAGCAGCTAAGAAGGGATTGGCCGTTACCCTTATTGAAAAAGGCCTGCAACGTTTCGACCATGTCAATCTGCTCAATGTCCAATATCGGATGAACCACAAAATCATGGGTTTTTCCAATCGTCAATTCTATGAAGGGAAATTACTCGCAGATGTCAGTGTGGAAAATTGGAAATTGGATATTGAAGGAGATAATCCGCTGGAATTTGTCGATACGGCCGGTTGCGGTTTTGATGAAAAAATCAATTCCGAATCGGGAAGTAAATGTAACCCCGACGAAATCGCTATCCTTCAGGAACATCTCTATCAGTTAATGGAACGATTCCCGGAAGAAATGCCATCTATAGGAATCATTTCCCCTTACCGGGAACAAGTGCTTTTGATGCAGGAACGCTTCGCAACGGATGAAAAACTGGCTTCCCTAAGGGATTTCATTTCTATCAATACAATTGATGCATTTCAGGGGCAGGAGCGGGACATTATTTATATATCCCTGGTACGTTCCAATGCCAAAGGCGAAATCGGTTTCCTTGCGGATGCTCGCCGAATGAACGTAGCCATGACAAGGGCTAAGAAAAAACTCATCGTCATCGGAGATTCGGCAACCATCGGAAACCAAAAATTTTACAACGATTTCCTGACATATGTGGAAAATGAAGGATTCTACCGTACCGCTTGGGAATTCATGAGTACTTGACCGAAAAACTGTTTTCAGGTCTCAACATGCTTATTCAATCCCTTTCTCAAAAGAATAAGTCCTACGGTGGAAATCGCACAAAGAACACCGCAGAGGTACCATAATGAATCGAACCCGTAAGTTTCGGCAAACTTCAATCCGAAGGGCGAAATAATCGCCACAAGGGAATACATCATGGAAAACAGACCCATATACTGTCCCCGTGTCTTAGGATGGCTCCTGTTCAAAGGTACTTTGTAGGTCAGTGGGAAATTCAGTATTTCCGCCAATACGAATACGGTCATGAAAATGAGAATGACAATCCATGATCCTCCAAGCAGATTGAACAACGGATAGGACAAACCGAAAAACACCACGCCCCAAATGATAGAAGGTGTTTCTTTTTTATATTGTACGATGAGGTATATCAAAGGCATCTCTATCATGCAGATTAATAACCCGTTATAAGACATGAATGCTCCATAGGCTTCTTCTCCGTATCCCAATATGGACGTACAGAACAAGGGAAATGATTCGAATATCTGCATAAAGGCAATTCCGCAAAAGGATAACGAAAACAGATATAATAGATACCAGGTATCTTTATAAGGGGATAGTGCGATTGTCCCTTCGTTTTCTTTTTTCTCTTCATCCAAAATCGATTCCTTGTCTTTTAATGTGGCAATGAAAAAGAAAGCGGAGAGGATGCAGGTCACACCGTCAATGATGAAAAGCCAATCATAGCCTATCCTGCCGGCAATGAGACCCGCTGATGCACTACCAACCACGAACCCCAGATTAATAGCCAATCGATATAGCGACAAGGCACGAGTCTGGTTTTCCTTGTTTGCATAGACAGAAAGGGACGTTCCACTAGCCGGTCTGAAGGTTTCCCCGATGATGCCACTTAGGGTAAGCACGATGCAGAATGGAATGAAGGTGGTAACTTTCAATAGGATAAAAAACATCAGCCCCGTCAATATGAGGGAATAGAACATCACCCGATAGTATCCGAACCGATCCGTCAAAATCCCGCCGATGAATGAACCGATGAATGAACCCACTCCACTTAGACTTAGGACAATGGCTGCCTGACCCATGGTGAATCCGAGTTTTTCCACCATATATATGGAAAGGAACAGGAATACTACAGTGCCGCTACGATTGATGAGGGCTACAAAAGAAAGAAACCAGGTGTCTCTTGAAAGACCTTTGTAGGTTGAAATATACCAATCCAAAAATCTTATCATTTCCCACTTGATTTTTGATGTTCCCAAATATTGGATGGGAGTCGGAATAATACTCCCTGAATAATATACTCATAACATACAAAACATAATTGTAATTAGTTCCACGGTTTGGAATCCCGTAAATAAGGAGATTGAAATAAAACCCCCTTTTTATACTTGGAGCGTGTTGATTTCCCGTTGAAATTTTGTAATAAAAAAAAAGTTGATTACATTTAGAGCCTTATCAGGCAAGTCAGGCAGAACAAATCACAAAATCTAAGTCTTTTGAAGAAATACCATCAATGCAATTGAGTGGTTGCTGAAGAGTTTATCTGCCTTCAGGACAATGCCTTTCCGCAATGTTCGGTTTTTCTCAAAATACATTGGATTGTATAACGGAAAAACACCCGCTCCTCAAGACCGAAGTTCTTATTTTCTTACTTAAACAGGATAACAGTTATGCAAGATGATTACTTGGATTGCGAAGACTATAACGGTCATGATCAATCCAAAAAGTACAAAGGATTCAGCACTTTTGAAAAAGAAGGCGAATTCTATTTCGCCATGTTGGATTTGAGCGGAGGGGTACGATTGAGAAGTGAAGGATATAAATCGGAAGCCGCTCGTAACAATGGTGTCGAATCTGTTTTAAAGAACAGGAAAATCCGGGAGAGGTATTCGATATTGGAAGAAGATAAAAAATTCTACCTGATATTGAAGGCCGGTAATCATCAGGAAATTGGAAGAAGCTGTTCTTACAAATCTAAAACGGCTGCACGTAAAGCCATGTTTGCATGGAAAAGAAAATCTTCTTCCGCTAAAAAGGCGGCCCATGTGGAAGACTATTTGGACATTGAAGCCTATAAGGGGCATGACCGATTGGAAAAGTATCCTGATTTCAGCACATTCAAGGTTAAGGATGAATTCTATTTCGCCATGTTGGATAAGGATGATAAGGTGTTATTGAGGAGTGAAGGGTACACCAAGGAAAAATCCCGTGATAATGGTATTGAATCCGTCCTTAAGAATAAGGTGATTGAAAAACGTTATGTAGCCAAGCGGAATAAGGGAGAATATTTCCTTTGCCTCAAAGCCGGTAATCATCAGGAAATCGGAAGGTCGTATCCGATGGAATCCAAGGAGGCCGCCTACTTGTTGAGAGATAGGATTTTGGGTGTGAAATCCGAAAAGGCCGTAGATGATTATTTGGAATGCGGAATGTATAAAGGCCATGCCAGAACAGAGGATCATCCGGATTTCAGTACTTTTTCACAGAAGGATGAGCATTACTTTGCCATGTTGGATAAGGACGACGAGGTCTTTTTCCGAAGTGAAGGTTATACTACTGAGAAGGCCCGTGATAATGGAATTAACTCCGTGACTAAGAATCGTGATTTGGAAAAACGTTACTCCGTTGCCGAGGAAGATGGCAAATACTTCCTTTGCCTCAAGGCGGGCAATCATCAGGAAATAGCAAGGAGTTGTTCCTATGATTCGAAGGAGAAAGCATTGGCGGCCATGTTCTATTGGAAAGAGAAAAATACTGCCAATCGGAATGTGGATGATTATTTGACATGCCATTTATACCAAGGGCATGAGAGGTTGGAGCATTCTCCTGATTTCAGCACCTTTCAACGAGAAGGGGAACATTACTTCGCCATGCTGGATAAGGACGATGAAGTCTTTTTCAGGAGTGAAGGCTATAGCTCTGAATCTGCGATGATAAATGGTATCCGTTCTGTTTTGAAAAACCGTGAATTGGAAAAGAGATATTCGGTTATCGAAGATGATGGCAAACATTATCTTATCCTTAAAGCGGGTAATCATCAGGAAATAGCAAGGAGTTGTAGATACGATTCCGAAGCAGCGGCAATGGCTGCCATGTTCGATTGGAAAAAGAAAGCCAGAGCCAATGTGGATGACTATCTACATTGTGAAAAATACAGGAATCATGTACGGTCCGATATCCATTCCGATTTCAGCACTTTCGACCATGAAGGAGAGCATTACTTCGCCATGTTGGATAGGGATGGAGGTGTAATCCTCCGCTCGGAAGGATATACGACTATCAAAGCCCGGGACAATGGTATCCAATCCGTATTGAAAAATAGGGAAGTGGAAGGGCGTTATAGTGTCGTACAGGACGGGCATCATTATTTTGCTATTCTCAAAGCAGGTAACCATCAGGAAATCGGAAGGAGTTGTCCTTATATGGATGAGGCTGCCGCCTTGGCTAGTATGACGGCTTGGCATCCATATGAGACTTCCGAGCCGGCACCCGTCCGAAGAGAAGATAACTACCTGAAATGTGAACTGTATAAAGGACACGGCAGATCTGCTGCTTATCCGGATTTCAGCCAATTTGAACATGAAGGGGAATATTACTTTACCTTTTTGGATAAGGACGATGAAGTCATTTTAAGGAGTGAGGGATATACGACCGAAGCTGCCCGTGATAACGGTATCCGATCGGTTAAGAAGAATTGGGAAATAGAAGAACGTCGTTCCGTACTTGAAAAATTCGGTCATTATTTTGTAATCCTTAAAGCCGGCAATCATCAGGAAATCGGAAGGAGTTGCCCTAAAAAGGATGAAGCCGGAGCTTTGGCATTGTTTGGTGGTTTGGCAGGAGTGGGAGCTGCTGCCGTAGTTCCGCCCGTAGTTGTACCTCCGCCGCCGCCAGAGCCGGAACCGGAGCCTGTTGCCGCAGTAGTACCTCCTCCTGTAGCTCCCGAACCGGAGCCCGAACCTGTTGCCGTTGTTGACCCTGTTCCTGCTGCTGCAGCTTCAAGTAATGGATGCATGCGGTTTTGGTGGTTGTTGCCATTGCTGCTATTGCTCTTATTGTTGCTTTGGTTGTTAATGAGGGGCTGTGGTGGAGAGACCACAGCCGTAGTGCCTCCTGTTGCACCTGAAGTGAAAGAGGAAGTTGCAGCAGAAACACCTAAAGAGGAAGTGGCTCCTGCACCCAAAGAAGAACCTAAGCCTACAGCAACAGTGGTCGAAACTGGTTTGGAATCCATCTTCTTCGATTATAATAAATATGGATTGAGACCTAAATCCAAACAGGAATTGGATAAGATGGCTAAAATCCTTCTTTCGGATAATAGCTATACCGGAGAACTTTTGGCACATACGGATTTCCGTGGTTCTGTGGAATACAATACATGGTTATCCAGAAAGCGGGCGGAGGCTGCCAAGAATTATCTGATAGCCAAAGGTGTACCGGAAAGCAGGATCAAATGGAGGAATTTCGGGGAAAATAATCCAATTGCCAAAAATGAAGTCAATGGAGAGGAAAACGAGCAGGGAATGCAATACAACCGAAGGGTTGAGTTGAGAATTCTCAAAGCTGGGAAAGATGTCGGAAAAGTCGAGAATATCGACGTACCCGATAATCTTAAAGTGAAATAAAATCTAATAAAGGATTTTTTAAAGTTGGAATGGGTCATCAATTTTGATGGCCCATTTTCATTTTCCGAATATCCCTACATAGTTGTCTGGTCGGATGTTTAATAATTCTTTTTTTACATCGTTATTTACATCCAATCCCTCTATGAAACTCCTAATCGTATTTTCATTGATTTCGGATTGCCCCCTCGTCAATTCCTTTAAAGCTTCATAGGGATTAGGATACCCTTCACGCCTTAGGATATTCTGAATAGCTTCGGCAACCACAGCCCAGTTTTTTTCCAAATCCTGTTGCAAAGCTGATTCGTTCAGAAGTAATTTTCCCAATCCTTTTTGGATGGATTGGAATGCAATGATGATATGCCCCACGGGAACACCCATATTCCGTAAAACAGTACTATCAGTCAAATCTCTTTGTAACCTTGAAACAGGTAATTTTTCGGCCAAATGTGCTAGTATGCAATTGGCAATGCCGAGATTGCCTTCTGCATTTTCAAAATCAATGGGGTTGACTTTATGAGGCATCGCTGAAGAGCCAACCTCTCCTTTCTTGACTTTCTGTTTGAAATATTCCATCGAGATATAAGTCCAGGTATCCCGACATAAATCAATGAGGATTGAATTGATTCTAATGAGTTGATGGAACACCGCAGACATATTGTCATAGTGTTGGATTTGGGTGGTATAACGGGAACGGATGAGTCTTAAATCGTTGTTTACAAAATTATCTGCAAACTTTTCCCAGTCTATATCGGGATATGATACATGGTGAGCATTGAAATTGCCGGTGGCTCCTCCGAATTTGGCTCTTATTTTTATGCTTCCGAAAGATTGTAATTGGATTTCCATACGCTCAACGAAAACCATCAATTCTTTTCCCAATAGGGTAGGAGATGCGGGCTGTCCGTGGGTTTTGGCCAACATCGGAATATGTTTCCATTCACCCGCCATTTTTTTCAATTCGGAAATCAACCTTTTCAATGAAGGGAAATAAATGGCCTTTAAAGCATCTTGCAACATCATCGGTTGAGCGGTGTTGTTGATATCCTGCGAAGTCAATGCAAAATGTACGAATTCCCGAAAGGGAGATATTCCCAAAGCATCCATTTTTTCCTTGATGAAATATTCGACCGCTTTTACATCATGGTTCGTTACCTTTTCAATGGATTTGATTTTTTCTGCGTCATCCTCATTGAAAGAGGTGACAATCTTATCTAGTTCGATTATTTTCTCCTTAGGGAAATCTTTTAATTGGGGCAGAGGTAAGGCACATAATGCCTTGAAATATGAAATTTCTACTATTACCCTGTATTTTATCAGGGCGAATTCGGAAAAGTAATCCCTGAGTTCTTTAGTTTTGGAGGCGTAACGGCCGTCGATAGGAGAGATGGCTTTTAACATTCGGTATGATTTTTTCTTTCTGCAAATCTAACATAAGTCTATTAGATGTTGTCACGAAATGTTTTTTATGTAAGACAAATGAGGGATTTTGGAAATAGGCAAGGCATTC
>JAHDFN010000182.1 GCA_020628145.1 Saprospiraceae bacterium
CTCCAACTTCGAAGACATCAACACCTTTATACATTTTGTTAAGGGATTCAAGGATAAATCCTCCAAGGATATAGAGTTCGGTGCCCATTTCGAGGTGATGCGGCATGGATGATGTTCTTTCCGATAAGGAATTAACAAATTTCCATGTAGAATATTTTCTACGAAATCATTAATTCTCCCCCAATAAGAATAGGCTCTACCTATTCCCTACCATCAATTCATTGGCTTGTAACCACCTACATCCCAATGTCTTTTCTTCTATCGGATTTTAACCCATATTTTCCTTACCTTTGCAGCGATTTTTCACTTGTACAGCAAGTGAAGTGAACTAAATAAGATTTCCTAACATAAATCCTGATCAATATGGTATTCGATCTTGATATGATCAAAGCTCATTATAATGGGCTGAAAGCCAAAGTGGATGCAGCTAAAAATGCATTGAATCGCCCGATGACATTGGCTGAAAAAATCCTATACGCTCACCTTCATCCTGAATCTCCCTTACAAGAATATGCACGTGGGAAAGACTATGTCTTCTTTTCGCCCGACCGTGTAGCCATGCAGGATGCGACAGCCCAGATGGCCTTGTTGCAGTTCATGATGGCCGGAAAAGCCAAAACGGCGGTTCCCTCAACGGTACACTGTGACCATTTGATTCAAGCTAAAGTAGGGGCAGGTCAGGATTTGACGGTTGCCAACGAAATGAACAAGGAAGTTTATGACTTTCTCGCTTCCGTATCCAACAAATACGGCATCGGTTTCTGGAAGCCGGGTGCAGGTATCATCCACCAGGTAGTTTTGGAAAACTATGCTTTCCCTTCCGGGATGATGATCGGAACGGATTCCCATACGGTGAATGCCGGCGGATTGGGCATGGTCGCTATCGGAGTAGGAGGTGCGGATGCTGTGGATGTGATGGCCGGAATGCCCTGGGAGCTGAAGATGCCTAAATTGATTGGTGTGAAATTGACGGGCAAGATGTCCGGTTGGACTTCTGCCAAGGATGTGATTTTGAAAGTGGCCGGTATCGTTTCCGCTAAGGGAGGTACAGGAGCCATTGTTGAATATTTCGGAGAGGGAGCTGTTTCCTTGTCCTGTACGGGTAAGGGAACGATCTGTAACATGGGTGCTGAAATCGGAGCCACGACTTCCACTTTCGGATATGACGATTCCATGAGCCGTTATTTGAAAGCGACAGGTCGTGCGGAAGTTGCCGCTGTCTGTGATACGATGCCGGAATACCTGACCGGCGATCAGGATTGTTATGACAACCCTGAAAAATATTTCGATCAGGTAATTGAAATCAACCTGAGTGAATTGGAGCCTCATTTGAACGGTCCTTTCACACCTGACTTGGCGACTCCCATTTCTCAAATGTCCGAAGCGGCCAAGAAAAACGAATGGCCGGAAGAGGTAGAGGTTTCCCTTATCGGTTCCTGTACCAATTCATCCTATGAAGATATTTCAAGGGCTGCTTCCATTATCCGCCAAGCGAAGGAGAAAGGTTTGGAATTGAAAACGAAATTCACCATCACTCCCGGTTCCGAATTGGTCAGATATACCATAGAGCGAGACGGTTTCATCAAATTATTCGAGGAGATGGGTGCCGATGTATTTGCCAATGCTTGTGGCCCTTGTATCGGCCAATGGGCAAGGTACAAAGACCCTAAAAACGCTCCTAAGAACAGTATTGTCCATTCCTTCAATCGTAATTTCTCCAAACGTGCAGACGGCAATCCGAATACACATGCATTCGTAGGTTCTCCGGAATTGGTGACTGCCATCGCACTTTCCGGCAAATTGGGCTTCGACCCTGCTAATGATACTTTGGTGAACAAGAACGGTGATGCCGTAAAATTGGAAATACCCAGCGGATTCGAATTACCTCCCAAGGGATTCGATGTAGAAGATGCCGGTTATATAGAACCTTTGACAGATGGTAGCGGCGTAAATGTCGTAGTGGCACCTACCTCCAACCGTTTGCAATTGTTGACTCCTTTCACACCGATGCAACAAGAAGAGGTTGAAGGGATGAGAATCCTTATCAAAACCAAAGGAAAATGTACGACAGACCATATCTCTATGGCCGGTCCTTGGTTGAAATATCGTGGTCATTTACAGAATATTTCCGAGAATTGTTTCATCGGTGCGGTAAATGCCTATAATGATCAGACCAATAATGTAATCAATTATGTTTCCGGAGAATATCATCCGGTTCCCGAATCAGCAAGGACTTATCGGGATAACGGTGTGGGTACGATTGTCTTTGGAGAGGATAACTACGGTGAAGGTTCTTCCAGGGAACATGCGGCAATGGAGCCTCGTTTCCTTGGTGTGAAAGCGGTCTGTGTGAAATCATTCGCCCGTATCCACGAAACGAATCTTAAGAAGCAGGGAATGTTGGCTTTGACTTTTGCCAACCCGGCAGATTACGATAAAATCCGTCAGGATGATAAAGTAAGTATCACTGATTTTTCAAGTATGGCACCGGGTAAAAACCTGACCATCCGTTTGGAACATGCAGATGGTACGACGGATAGTTTTGAAGTAGCCCATACCTATAACCAAGCTCAAATCGATTGGGTGAGAGCGGGTTCTGCTTTGAATAAAATCAGAGAGGAGGCGGGATTATAATTCCGGTTTTTCTTTTCTTTTCGATCCCGGATTTTCCAGCGTTGGAAATCCGGGATTTTCATTTAAATCAATAACTCACAACAACAAAATGCATTGGGTTATCGTCATATGAACAAAATCATTCTGTCATGAAAAACGTCAGCATCGTTATTTCCCTCCTATTATCTTCCCTTGGGAACATTCAAGGACAGACACATCTGATTTCCCATAAAAGCCATAGTGGGAAAACGAGTCATTTCAAAATAGCCTTGAAAAAAAATTCATCTATTTCCGATTTCGGAGAAGCTCCCAATCCTTTTGTACGCAGGGCTTTATTAGATAGTTTGATTTATGTAGATGATACGACGGCTGTTATGATCACAACGGAAACCTGTTTCAATCGTTTCGAAAAAGATTCCGATACGACCGTTTGGAAAGAAGGCACGGATACGGTTTACCATCACCCTCTTTTTCATTTAAAACACGATTTGGATAGTGTAAAGGATAAATTAAAAAACCGATACCATTTCAAAAATGATGTCGAAGAAGTTGTTTTTATCGGATATGACAATGGTGAATCCCTTCTCAGCAAAAAAGAAAAACGAAAAAAGAAGAAAAAAGAGAAAAAGGTCTTGAAGAAGAAAAAAGCCGAACAAAAAGAAATCGAAAAGAAAAATAAAGAAAAAACGGAGTCGGAGGAAAGGAAAAAGTCAGACTATTCCTTCATTCCATCCGAAATCCCTCCCCCACCTCCGAGTTCTCCTAACATGAATTTCATTATTTTATTCATGATTACCCTCTCGGGAATTTTGGCTTATATCCATCATCGGCTTAAATTAGCGGGATGAAAAGCATTCGGAGTTTAATTCATTTTTTTCTTTTTTATTGCATTCTGTTTTTTCCGTTCGGGTTTTACACTTTTCCTTATTTGGAAAAGATCGTAAATTATATCTACGGGGTTTTCGTTTTTCCTATTGCGGAATTCATCTTCGGAGAAAATGCAGGCATCGGTGAACTCACTTCCGATTCCAAAGGATTACACATCTGGATATTCACACTTTTTATTTTTTCCTGCACCGACTTCATTCTCACTTCCAAATTCATGAAATACATGGAAGAATGGCGGGATAAATTACTTCCGGGCATTCGGGTATTTTTCGTTTATTACCTTTCAGTTGTTTTTATCAAATATGGTTTTGACAAAATATTCAAGGGGCAATTTTATTTACCCGAACCGAATATCCTTTATTCCCCTTTCGGATATTTGGACAAGGACATCCTATATTGGAGTACGATGGGCGTTTCCCATTCTTATAATATTTTCATGGGGATCATTGAAATTATTCCCGCTATATTATTGCTACATAAAAAAACAAGGGCATTAGGTTTAATGATTTTAATTCCCATCATCTTAAATATAATTGCTGTTAATTTTTCGTATGATATTTCCGTCAAAACGTTTTCCATCTTTCTTTTGTGTCTTACGCTTGTTGCAGCAAGTCCGTATTTCAGATCCATGTATTTATTTTTTGTAAAAGGTCTTCAAACCTCAATACATCGGGAGAATGTTCATTTCATTCATAATCCATCCTTGAAATTCGGTATTAAATTTTTCATCATCGGCATGTTTTTCATGGAGGGATTATCCCCTTATGTTTTTTCCGGCAATTTCAATGACGACACATCAAGAAGACCTTATCTCCACGGAGCGTATGAATTCGAAACACCCGCCGATATATTTCCGGAAAAAGGAACACCATTTCAATGTAAACGTTTTTCCATTCATCGGGACGGCTATCTGATTTTTCAAGATACAGATGAAAAAATGCGGGATTATAAATTAAAAATAGATAGAAACAATAAAAAAATCCTCGCATACGATTATACGTCTTCCTCTTCGAAAACGGCAATGCTCCAGTTGGAATATTCCATTACAAAAGACGGCTTCCTACAAATCAGACACGGGCAAGATACCTTGCCTCCCTGTCGCATTTTGGATTGGCGAAAGTTACCTGTCCTTCAACAACAATTCCACTGGCAGATTGAAGATGTAAGATGAGACAGCTTCCTTGATTTTGATGTCATTCTATTTTTTTGTATTTTTATTAGGCATTGTAATATATTCATGAAAGATATTTTTAAGTTATGGAATTATATGCCCAAGCACTGATGATCGCCATCCCGACGTTTTCCGTATTGATTTTCATCGAATTTTTTATCGGCTTGAAGATGGGCAGGAAAACGATCCGTAGCATGGATACGATTTCGAGTCTGAGTTCGGGAATGACGAATACACTTAAGGATGTATTGGGACTGACGGTCATTATCATCAGTTATGATTTCCTTGTCGGGCATCTCGCATTATTTGACATCAAAACGACCTGGCTTTTGTATGTACTGGCATTTATCGGAAAAGATTTTGCCGGTTATTGGACACACCGTTTCGAACATGTGATTAATATTTTCTGGAACCGCCACATCATTCATCACAGCAGTGAGGAATTCAATCTTTCCTGTGCATTAAGACAAACTGTTTCGACGTTTTTCGCCTTATTCACTTTCCTATACATCCCGATGGCCATCATCGGCATTCCTACGAAAGTCATCGCCCTTGTCGCACCGATTCATTTATTCGCACAATTCTGGTACCATACGACTTTAATTAAAAAAATGGGTTTTCTTGAATATATTATCGTGACTCCCTCCCATCACCGGGTTCATCATGCGATTAATGATATTTACTTGGACAAGAATTTCGCACAGATATTTATTATCTGGGATAAATTATTCGGGACTTTTCAAGAGGAGCTGGAAGAAGAACCACCGGTGTATGGTGTGAAAAAACCTGTCAGGACCTGGAATCCTTTTTTAATTAATTTCCAACACATGTGGCTGGTGGCCAAAGATTCTTTCAGAACAAAAAACATTTGGGATAAAATCCGGATTTGGTTCATGCCTACCGGATGGAGGCCGGAAGATGTAAGAGAAAAACACCCGATTGAAATCATAACCGATCCGCACAGCATGGAGAAATACGATACGCCTTCCACTCCGTTTTTTACGGCTTGGCATTGGGGACAGTTGCTTATTAATCTCTCCCTATTATTTTATATGCTGTCGGTTATTGTGGAATTTTCTTTCGATCATATTCTGATGTATGCCTTATTCCTTTCCATCAATGTTTTTTCATATACTACTCTGATGGATCGGAATCCTTATGCCGGACTGACCGAATTGATCAAATTCGGTTATGGTTTATTCCTGATTTATTTCATGGGAGGTTGGTACGGATTGGATCAATTGATTCCTTATGGTAGTTTCATCATGGCAGGATACCTTATTCTTTCTTTAGTCATCACACTTTATTATGTATTCGCCGATTTAAAAACAGAAAAGGATGGAGGAATGCAATTAGCTTAAAACAAAAAATCAATAATGTGCCAAAAGGAAAAACACCATGCACTGATAAAGAAAAATTACCACTCAAAAAAAGAATTCAACCTTAAAACCTAAGACCAATGGAAAACAAAATAGACAAAATAAGAATGCTCATCGCCCAAGGGAATACTGGAGAAGCTTTAAAGCAAGCTCTTCTTGATTTTCCGGAAATGAGAAATGAAATATCCACTTTATCAGGAAAATATAAATGGGCGAAAAAAAAAGAATTAGTCGGCACGATGGATGATTCCAAACTCAAAGTCTTAATCGCTGAAATAAATATTAACCTACTGGAATTATTGGATTTCGACGACAATGAATTTATAGATGATTCCGATTCTCCGATTATCACCTTCTTCAATTCACAACTGGATTTTTTCAGAGAAACCATAAAGGATTTCCAAAAAACAAAATCGGTGTTATTCTTCATTCTTCTTTTTATCGTCATTATTGGTATTGCTTCCATTATTTTCCTCAACCACATCATGCCACCAGGATGGGGTCAGATTATTTTATTGATTACCATTTTTTCTTTTATGACTTTAGTAATTTCCGCTTTAGGGTTTATCATAACACACATTAAAATATTTCAAAATAAAAAATCGAATATCCGACTCCACAAATCACAACAGAATCATTTTAATCAAAAATAAAACCCTTTAACCAATGAAAATAGATCAACAATTCAATGAACACCGGAAAGCCCTCAAGAAAAAAGCAAAAATGTACGGATTAATCATGTTGGCTTCAGGTCTAGCTCTGCTTGTTGCCGCTCCTTTACTATCCTACAAGATTTCAAGTGTCAAATATATCGACAAGAACACCCCCACACTCGAACCGGGGGAAGAGGCTATTCAGTCGATTGAAATCAAAAAAATCCGATCTGAAATTTCAGATTTAAAGATAGAAAATCAAGATTTATCGAATCAAATTAATCAGTTTTCATTCACGCAGGACTGCAATGTTTTTTTAGAACCTTACATAAAAGAAGTGGGAAGGATAGAAAAAGAATTGTATAAAATCCAAAACAAAAACAAAGACCTCACTACTCAACTGAATGAATGCAAAGAAAATCTAAAAAATGCAGCAGGGGAAGATTGCAATTCATATATCAATCGAATTAACGGATTGAATAAAACCATCACCCAACTGAAAAATAAACTGGAAAATTGTAAAGCGGAAAAAGACGATTCTTTTCCGACATCAATTACAGGTTTTTTAAGGAACAACCAAAGTTTTGTCTTCAATGGCGATATTTTTTCTTACCAACATCTACAAAGAGCCAACGGTGAATACAATCATATTGTCACCTTCAATAACAACATAATAAAATCCCAACACCGCTTCCGACAAGATGGAAAAAACTATCTGCTGAACTGGTCTATGAAGGTCAACGAGGCAACAGGCATACACGAATTGAAGTTCAGCATCGTTAGTGAATAAGACACATTCATTTCCCGATTGAATCCAAAACAAATGTTCCGTTTAATAATTTTCTTTCTCTTCCTACCGATGACATTTTTTGCACAGGAGGAAAAAAGCGTTTCCTCTACATTCGTCGGTCTGGAATTGCAAGGAGGTAAAATCGTTCCGAATACATCCAGCCACCCGAAGACCAAGGGCAATTACGGCATCCATCTTCATTTGGGTCTTCTCAATTCAGGGAATCATGCCTGGGCTGAATTTTATAATTATCCGGAACTAGGCATTTCATTAGGGTACAATCATTTGGGGGAAAAAGAGATTTTCGGTTCGGAATTCTCACTAACGCCTTATGTTATTTTCCCTACTTCAAAAAACCCGAAAAAGGGCATCCATATTAAATTCGCGGGAGGGATTTCTTATTTCACAAAAAAATATGATGAGATAGAAAATCCCGAAAACCTATATGTCGGCTCCCACCCTACCTGGGCGTTCAATCTTTCTTTTTATAAATCATTACGGTTGAGCAATAAATTCGTCATCAAACCCGGCATCAGTTTCAGGCATGCTTCCAATGGCCATACCGCACTGCCCAACTATGGTGTCAATTCCATTGTGGCGAGTATGATTTTCCAACTCCATCCGTCCGGTATTCCAGATCGGCTGCCACCCCTGGAAAAACCGGATAAAAAAGAATATCATTTTTATTTTATTACGGAACAGGGAATCGGCACGCATGAACTGGGCGGCCCTATCAGTCCGATTGGGGGCGAAGACGGATTAATTTCCACTTCGACTTTATCACTAGGCATTTTATTTAAAAAACACATTTTAGTCCGTTCGGGTTTTTCCTATCGTTATTATGAATTATACAAGGATTATATTGAAGAAAATAATTTACAGGAATATTCGAATAACAAAACATGGTCTTCTTCCAATCTTATTTTTTCCATCGGAACGGAATTCCTTATCGGACATTTCAGTATCGACATACAAGGCGGATTGAATATCACCAAACCTTTTTATCGAACTCATTTCGATGTTTTTGAAAATACCAATAATTATGACTGGGTGACCAAGCGTTGGTTCACTACGAAATTCGGATTTAATGTTTATTTATTCAATACCAAAAAATTACCGAAACACAATGTGAGAATAGGAGCATTCATTAATGCCAATTTCGGACAAGCGGATTTTACGGAATTCGGATTAGGTTATTTATTTAAGATTAAATAATTACAACAAACCGGAAATAAACATTTCGAATTGTTTCCCCAATTCATCATGCGTATTACTTAAACGATGATTATCTTCCAATAAAACAACCTTGGCATTATTTTCAAAACCGAATTCCACGGAATTCATATAAGGGACAATATCATCCTGCCATGAATGTACGACCATGATTTTTTCCGTTTTTATTTTCAAATCCTTTTCAGGATACCCTGGCAAATAAAAAGCAGGACACAT
>JAHDFN010000183.1 GCA_020628145.1 Saprospiraceae bacterium
TGGAAACCTTGTTGTTGGTTTTGGCAAAACCCGCTGTTGCGTAGTTCAATTCCTTATTGTTTTCAGCAACTGTTGGTAATTCTACTTTTACCGGGTCATTCCCCAAGCTACTGAACATGTCTAGTTTGTTATCCCTGTTTTCAACAATACGGGATTTGCCTAAAACCATCTCGTCGTACTTCTGTAGGTTATATTTTTCGATAGTAGCAATTAGTTTCTTAGCATAAAGGGTATCGGTGGCATAACCGCAAGCCTGCAACCCCTTAGCCCATCCTTTGTAGTCATTCTGTGGCAAATCGAATAATTTACCATAACGTCTCATGTTCCCTGTCAAAAATTGTGTGTGCATTAGAAAAGATTCTTTGGGATCGTTGAATGCCATAAATGTACTGTGTATGATTTCGCCCTGAGCATTCCTGTCGTCATCCTTGTGCTTATATACCTTAGATGTGCAATCCCCGTTATTTCTGCATTTGATACCGAAATAATTATTTGCATTTACCGCAAGGGTTGACTTTCCGAAACTGGATTCCAAGGCAGCCTGTCCCAATTTGATACTTGCAGGGATACCATGCTGTTTCATTTCGCTTTGTGCCAATGGTGCGAAACGTTGGAAAAAAGTAGGAGCATCTACACTTGGCGCAGCCGTTAGTGTAAGCGATGAAAACGTAATAAATAAGATGACTAGCTTTCTCATAGCAACTATTTTATAAACACTATAAAATTCTGCTACCAAGCGAACAATTTAAACCTTTATTAAAGGCTTTCAGGATTCATGTCAGGTCGCTGTGGTACTGTTATTTACTATCGAGGGAGATAGTGTGTTACGTGCGTATGTCTAGTTTTTAAATTCGGATGGAGGGAAGTAAATCATTTTGCTATTCATGAACCATACAAAATATATGGTTGTTTGTGACTTACAATCCAAATGTAAAACAATTGAAAGCAATTAACCAAGAAATTTAAGCTGAAAAAACCCGAAAGAAGAAATTAACGTGACAAGACTTTGTTACAAATTAAAATAATAATAATGTGTGGAGTTTGTATGTGTTTATTTTTTAATTTGAATATGTAAGTAGTTGTAAAACAATTAATTTTTATAATTATTTAATAATATAGAAAAAGTTAAAATATTATAAAAATTAACTAAGTGATAATCGTATTAGGTACACAATAATCTACTTTATTAATTTTTTGCGTATTTTCCAGAAAAAGAAAAGAAAGGATTGTGTGACAGAAATGTGAGCGAGGAATTTGCATGTTTTTTTAAAAAAATATGCAAAAGTCTTTTTTTTAATAGTTGTATCTTGGCGGTTGTTATATGTTTTTCAACACATTTTCTAAAAAACCAAACCTGACATGAATCCAACCACCTTAAAGATAGGAAGTGGTGTTGCCTCTTTTATATCATATTTAATGCCAAATTCGTCGATGAAGGGAAATAATCCTTTTTTTCTTGAAAAAAAATCAAAAAACATCCTCAAAAGCACGGGGTTTATTTATTTGGTTTTCGATTCTTCTGTGACGGACAAGGGAAAAAGTCTTTTTTTCAAAAAATACGATTTAGATATTTCTGAAAAATTGGATGACTATTCATTTATACTCCGTTTGGTAACGGGAAACACTGTCGAGCTTTGTGCCGAGTTCCAAAAAATGTCCGAAATCGAGATCGCAGAACCTGATTTCAGGTTTGTATCCCATGCTTATGAGTTTACCAAGCCGTCCGATGATCTTTTGGATCACCAGTGGTATTTGGAAAATCAGGGAAGGGATCCGATGGGAACTGAACATTGGAAGTATCGTCGTGGAGCAGATGCACGGGTCATAGAAGCATGGCAGATATTACAAGGTGTTACAGGAAACATGGGTTCCGATACGGTAACAATAGCTGTCTTGGATAAGGGATTCGATCTTACCCATCCTGATTTCCAGGGAAAGTTGGTCGCTCCAAAGGACTTTTCTCCTTTCGGTAGTATAGAACCCTTCAAGATATTCCAAAGCGGCCAAAGTCCCGATCCGAATGTCATGTTCACCAATGCAGATCATGGTACGGCTTGTGCGGGTATCGCCTGTGCAAAATCCAACGGGCAAGGAATAGTAGGAGTGGCTCCGAATGCCAAACTGATGCCTATTATATATAATACGGCAGGTGGGCGGGATTTGAGGAGAATGTTCAGACATATAATGAAAAACGGAGGGGATGTCATCAGTTGTAGTTTCGGTAATCTTGGGCAACCGATGGATTCTCTGGCGATTCGTGCCATCAAGGAATGTGCGACCGAAGGAAGGAGTGGTAAGGGTTGTGTTATTGTATTTGCTACGGGCAATGATTATTCCTATCTGAAAAATAACGAATTGGCCACCCATCCGAATGTGATTGCCGTCGGAGCATCGACCAGTGAAGACACTTTTGCCCCATACACCAACCGCACTACGAATATGTCCGTCGTTGCTCCCGGAGGCTGGGGGCATTCTGGAACAATGGCGACCACCGACCCGGGGCACATTAATAGGCATGGCCTTCTTACACCTATAGGTAAGGGGCCTGTCAAGGATTTGGATGCCTTTGATTTTGTAAATCACCACCACTTTTATCGTTTCAATGCGGAAGGGACTTCATTTGCCTGTCCATTGGTGGCTGGTGTGGCTGCTCTCATCCTTTCGGCCAATCCTGATTTAAAGGCAACGGAAGTGAAGGAAATCATAGAGCAATCGGCTGATAAGATTGGAGATCCGAGTGAATATGTAAACGGTCATTCCAGCAGCTTCGGTTTTGGAAGGGTGAATGCCGCCAATGCCATCCGGATGACCTTCAATATGCCACTGAAACTTTATTCACCGGCAGAATTGCCGAATACTTTATTTGTCAAACCCTTCAAACACAATTACGGGAGTAATCTCGAAGGAGAAATCCTTATGCATGAACCTTTCGCCTTATTTAAATTCACAACGAAAACCGATCAGATAGGTAAAAAATTACGAATGACTTTAAGTGTCCCTGTTGATCATGATATGTCTAAAATCCTTACGGTATTCATGCGGCACGGTGCGGAACCGACACCGTTTTTTTCGGGACATGATTTACAGGCACAGATTACAGAAGACATGTTTGTTGAATTTGCCGTTGATAATTTACAACCCGGCGATTATTTTCTGAAAGTTATTTGTTTTGATAAATTGACATTCAATTGGGAAAAGGGTGGGGGACGTTTTACCTTGAATTTCACAGTTGAACAAAATGCCGATATTGGTGATGGGATTTTTGCTGCCGTTGAATTTGAAATCGATGATGTTGCCAGAGTTTGATTGAAAAAATAATTAAAATAATGAATAATTCTTTTCCCAAAATAGAGACGGAACGATTTAACTTAAGACAGTTTACAGATCAGGATATTGAAAATGTATATTATGGACTTTCCCATCCGGATGTCATTAAGTTTTATGGAGTTAGTTTTGATAGTTTGGAAGCCACCAAGGAACAAATGAATTGGTTTGCCGATTTGGAGAAAAACGAAAAGGGATTATGGTGGGCGGTATGTTCAAAGGAAACAGGAACGTTTTGTGGAGCCGGTGGACTTAATGATTGGGACAAGGAACATCGGAAAGCGGAAATAGGATTTTGGTTGTTGCCTGAATGTTGGGGGAAGGGGATAATGAAGGAAGTGATGCCTGTGATTTGTAATTTCGCATTTAATCAAATGGGGATTCATAGGATAGAAGGTTTCGTAGTTTCCGATAATGATAATTGTAAGAGGGCAATGGCTAAATTGGATTTTAAATACGAAGGAACAATGGTGGATTGCGAAATGAAAAATGATAAATTTATCAGTGTGGATATTTATGCATTGGTTGATAGTGGAAAGAATAAATAAATTCGTTTTTTGAGGTTTGAAAACTAATCGAAATATATGATGCGACCCTTCAAAGTTTTTATCATTTTAATTTTATTGTTTGGGATTTCCTGTACTTCGGAAACAAGAACTGAAAAAGTAACTTCGGAAAAAATCTCCTTGGAAGAAAAAATAGGAGAAATGATTTTAATCGGATTCCGTGGGACGACCGCAGAGCCGGGAACCGAAATACATAATTTAATTAAAAAACATCATGTCGGGGGAGTCGTATTGTATAATCGGGATGTGCCGTCGAAGGATTCCATCCAAAGGAATATCGAATCTCCTGAACAATTGAAAAAACTCAATCGACAATTACAATCCATCCACGATAAAAAGCTCATTATTTCCATTGATGAGGAAGGTGGATTGATTTCAAGAATGAAATCCAAAAACGGTTTCCGTTCCCATTTGTCCCACTTGGAAATCGGAAATATCAATCAGGCGGACAGTACCCGTTTTTGGGCTTCGGGTATGGCGGATGAATTATCGGGTTTGGGAATTAATATGAATTTCGCCCCGGTTGTGGATTTGAATATTAATCCGGATTGTCCTGTAATCGGCAAAATAAAAAGGAGCTTTTCCGCAGACCCTTCCAATGTGATTAATAACAGTAAAATATTTATTGAAGAACATCAAAAGAAGAATATTATCTGTGTTCCCAAGCATTTTCCTGGGCATGGTTCGGCCAATATGGACTCACACCAGGATTTTACCGATGTGACGAAGACTTGGTCGCCCAAGGAATTGAAACCCTATGCCGCCCTCATTGCCGACGATTATTGTGATATTGTAATGACGGCACACGTCTATAATGAAAAACTGGATACTTTCCCTTCTACGCTTTCCCGAAAAATAATAGATAATGTCCTGAAAAAACAAATGAAATTCGAAGGCGTAGTTATTTCTGATGATATGCAGATGGGAGCGATTAACCAATATTACGGTTTCGAAGAATCGATAGAGCGAGCCATCCTTGCCGGAGTGGATATTATCTTGTTATCCAATAATTCCTATCAAACCGATTATGATCCGGAAATTGCCATTAAAACCATTGACGTCATTAAAAAAATGTTGGAAGAAAATAAAATTAATAAGGAGAGGATAAATTCCAGCTATGAAAAAATAGTGGCTTTGAAAAATAAAATGTGATTCGGTTCTAGTCATTCATGAAAAGGGCAATGGATTAACTCATCCATTGCCCTTTTTTATAAATTTGAATTATTTCTAAAAAATTAATTCAAATAACCCTCTACATCGTTTTCCACAATGGATTTCAATACCGCCAATGCCAAACCGTTCGCTTGGTATTTTTTAAATCCCTTTTCCATATAGAAATCTTCCAATTGTATCCAGGATTTATGGTAGGCCAATTTGAATGGAACACCGAATTTCGCAAAGAACTTATCTTCGGACATTTTCAAATCCAATGAAGACCAAAGTTGATCATTCCATTTGACAACCCCTGTTTCCATATCCTTATCCAAGGGGCGGGGAATCATATAGTATTTATTCAATTGGGCATCGGCAGCCCTTTGTCTTTTTTTCATTTCGGCGGTAAGTTCACCTTCGGCGGCATTCAAATCCGAAGCAATGGTTTTTAATAAAATAATATTATCCCATTGCATGAAACCGGAACAGTGCTGCATATTGTTATTGCGGATGCCTTGGGCTTCCGCTTTGGCGAAAGCAGAATAAGCCACGTCCTTATGTTTGTTGAATAACCAACAGGGTGTAATCGGCTCCTCATTCAAGGCGGCTTGTACATATCTCGTATGTAGAATCAGTTGTTCCAAATCGGAATAATCATAGGCCGAATTATAGTCAAAAGGAGCCTCCCCCTCGAATTGGAAATAAGCCTCACGGATGGCATTATTCATCAGCTCATTGATTTGCGGACGGTTGGCTTCCTGATCGGCCATGAAAAGAATATAGGCCCGGTAAACCTTAGCCATAGGTGATCTTTGTTTGCCCAACTCAGCATAGGTCTCCTTCGTATTCGTTGGGATGGAAATAATCAAGGCATCCAACTCATTCATCTCCTTGGCGGTTGCATTACGACTGTTTTCCCCGACCATCGCAATATACCTGGAATATTGAGGGGTGTTCTTTTCTATATAACCAACACCGGAGGCGGTTCCCTTACCATAGATGCCATCGTCCTCACCGGCATATGCAGCCTGTTTTTTCAGGAATTTCTGCAATGATTTTACCGATTGCCTCGATTCCTTACTGATAGTATTCGGCCCTTTGGCCAAAAAATCATCAGGAGAAGGACTGAGGGATTCAGGAACGACATAAGCCCATTCGTCAGCAGGGACTTCCATTACTCCTTCTTCATTCTTGGCCATATCTGCCGAAATAGCCTTCGGTTCGAAATCGATTTCCTTGATGGTATTGAATGTATTCACCTTATGGAGCATCAGCGTGTTGGTCGCCTTGACGAATGCATCATCAAAACCCAATGTCTGCAATATCATTTGTTTTTCCTTGGCTTTTTCAATATCCCGGAAAGGAACGGATGTGATTTTTACCGCTTTTTCATCCAATAACATATGCAGTTGGCCGATGCCTGCATAATCATTCCAATTGATATAGTCCCGACTCGTCCTGCTGGCTACCTGTACAACATAGACCTTTTCCCCTTTTATAAGTGGGCGTTCGGTGATGAAGGCGTCTTCGTATCCTTTGCTTTTGGCAAAAACAAGAACATTCTCGGCCTTATTCTTACTTTGGAAGTTACTGACGAAAATGGCTTGCCTTCCTTCTGTCGATAATGGCTCTGCGTAGATATAGCCGGCTTTCCGTAATTCATCGAAATCCGCAATGGTTACATTATCGAACAATCCCAGTTGTACCGTATATATGGTGTCTTTCTGCGGAGCAGCTGCATGGGCAAGTGTAATCACGAAAGTAAGGAATGCCAATGTTGTCAATTGGATCATGTTTAGGGTACTGATTCTCATATCGATACTCGTTTCTGATTTTGGCTAATAACGATTTTAAACCGGGCTTATTGTGGTTTTCCCTTACGGGCAATGTTTCCGGAATGTAAAATTACGGTTATTTCGACTGTGAATCAATCTTTGGGAAGTGTTCCTAATTCAAAACATGGGGGGCAAATAGGGTGAACGCCGGGACTTCTACTTCGAAATGATTGCCATTCTGTAAGTTATTCATGATGTAATAGCCGGACATCCGGCCAATACCGGAATTGAAAATACAATGCGAAGTATAGCGGTGTTCTTGATCCTGTTCCAATATAGGTTGTTGCCCAACTACGCCCGGCCCTTCCACTATTTTTCGTTCTCCATTGGAGTCTTCGATAAGCCAGTAACGACTGAGAAGCTGTATGCGGAAAGGATTGAGGTTCTCGATACGGATGCGGTATTCGAAACAATTACGCCCTTCCATATCGGATGAATAGTGTGGATGATAGTAGGTTTCCACACTAATCTTAACGCCATTGGTAATGAGAACTTCCATTATTTACCTTCGTTTAGATAATTGCCTACGATTTGTTCGGCTTTGACTAAAGCCGATTCCAAATCATCATTCAACAAGGAAACATCGAACTTTTCTTCATAAGTCAATTCCATAGAGGCTCGTTTCACCCTTTTACGATAACTTTCCGGTGATTCTGTCCCCCTGTTCATCAGTCGATCGAATAGGATTTCGGGGGAAGGCGGCTTTACAAAAACGGAAAGGGAATTGTCAGGATAGTTTTTCTGGATATTCATAGCCCCCTTCACATCTATATCGAATATAATGTGTTTGCCTTCTTCCCAAAGCCGGATGATTTCACTTTTCAGCGTACCATAATATTGGCCGTCATAAACTTCTTCCCATTCCAGGAATTCCCCCTGATTAATCTTTTTTCTGAATTCGGATGGTAGGATGAAATAGTAATCCTTTCCATCTATTTCGTGATCCCTTTTGGGGCGGCTGGTAGCCGATACCGAAAATTCAAGATTACCGATTGTTTTGAGTAGGTGTCTGACGATGGTAGTCTTACCGGCTCCTGAAGGAGCCGTGAATATGACCAGTTTGCCTGTTGTCATTATAGAATATTTGCGGCTTGTTCCTTTATTTTTTCCAATTCGTCTTTCATCTTCACCACCAAATGTTGTATATCGGATGAATGAGCCTTGGAACCCAGGGTATTGATTTCCCTACCCATTTCCTGACCGATGAAGGTCAGTGTACGGCCGGTCTGCTGGGTTTCATTACTGATTTGTTCCAGAAAATATTGGCAATGTTGTTTCAGTCGAACCTTTTCTTCATTAATATCCAACTTTTCCAGATAATAAATAAGTTCCTGCTCAAAACGATTTTGATCTACATTCTCCTTACCAACACCGGCTTCAAGGTGTTGTTTGATTCTCGTTTTTATTTTTTCAGTCCTTTCTTCCTCAAAGGGAGTGACCTTGTCCAATAACGAGGCTATGTTTTCCACCCGTTGTTTGAAATCGCCTTCCATCGCTTTTCCTTCGGATGCCCTATAACTATTGAGTTGCTTGAGTGCGGCTTTTAGATTCTCTTCGATGACATTCCATTCATCGTCTGTGATACCATGTTTGGGTACATCTACAACCCCTTGTATCCGGAGGATGCCTGTTACATAATCCCCCTCGGCAAAGCCCAGCTCATCCTGCAAATCCTTCAATTCATTGAAATAGGTTCTGAAAAGGGATTTGTTGATGGAATACTCTTCTCCCCCATTATTATAGGTACAATCGATGTTGATTTCGATTTTCCCCCTCAGGGCGGTTTTAAGTATGATTTTCCTGATTTTCAGCTCCACTTCCCGATATCGCTGGGGAACTCTTACTTTCACATCGGTAGATTTGCTGTTGAGGGAACGTATCTCGATTGTAATGGTCTTGCCATTCCACTCTTGGGAAGCCCTTCCGAAACCGGTCATGGATAATATCATAAATTGATTCGATTTCGGGCAAATATAGTAGTTTGCCCCGACATTGGTAGCGGTAGTGGATTTATATCAAATGACTTAAATAAGTAAAGGAGAAAACAAATCGAAATTTTTAGG
>JAHDFN010000184.1:0-4949 GCA_020628145.1 Saprospiraceae bacterium
TGGGTGTTCTGTTAAATTTTGGAGAATGGGTGCAGTTTTAATGTTAATTTTTTTGATTTATCCTTGTCGGGGTGATTCTTTGGTTAATATTGCCATTAACCAAATCTTGTTTTTATGATACCTTTAATTATTTCTCTTGTAAGTGGTGCTTTGGGTGGCAATGTTGCCGGGGCATTGATGAAAAACTTATCTCTTGGAACCTTAGGGAATTCCATAGCGGGAATCCTCGGAGGCGGCTTGGGTGGTTCGATTCTAGGTATGCTCGGTATTGCTACGGGTGATGCCAGTGCCGGATTGGATGTTGCCAATATTCTAGGTAGTGTCGCCAGTGGTGGTGTTGGTGGAGGTGCGTTGATGGCAATCATCGGCCTCATCAAGAGCATGATGGGTAAGTAATTATTCAATAGCATTTGAATCTTAAGCCAAAACCAAAGAAATGTCGCAGGGTGAAGTCCCCCTCGCATTTATCTAATTAAAATGAAAGGCTTACAGAAAAGGCTTCTGTGAAAACAGAAGCCTTTTCGATATAATGATGAATGGGATTAATAAGGATAATATCCCAAATACCTATTGTTCGGATTGTAGTTGGTTATCCGTTTTCTCTTTTTATATTTTACATTTTCAATGGTTTCTTCCTCGAATTTTCTGAGTTCTTTTTCATCTTCGAAATCCATTTCCTTATAAGATGATAATTTGTAAGGTCTGAGGAAATTTGTTTTTTCTTCCTTCTCCAATTTATATGCGATGTATTGGAGGCCGAATTCCTTGTTATCTTTCTTGTTGTTGTCTTTTTTTACGGTTTTGAAAAAGTATATGACATACTCATCATCCTTATCCTTAATTTCGGTTTCCTTGTAAAATTCCAAGGTGTCCAATTGGGGGTAACCCGAATTATTGAATAAATAAGCCTCGCCTATGTCTCTTTGGTTATGGTAATCCTTAGGAAATTTTTCTAACTGGCCCAAGTATTTGAAATTCCGGAATAAATTCAATCGGGTACTTGGATCCTTCGCTAATTCGTGGATTAGTTTTTTATCCAAAGATGAATTGTGTTTGGCCATCTGTGCCTGTAGGAGGGATTTTATTCCGGCATCGTCCAATGTTTTTATCTTATCGAATATTTCTCGAACCTGGGGTTCATTATGGAATGGAGAAAGTAAGGTTACATATTTATCCAACAGGGAAGACTTTTTAATATTGTAACTTGGAGTATAAGTTGTGGAGGGATAGGTTTGATTGCTTGGGTAATAATTGGATTTGTTTTTCAATTCCCGGGATTTGGTTCTTTTGTATTCTATTTTCATTTCATTGGTTAGAAGGCCCTTGTATTTTTTTATTATTTTGGTTTTTAAAAATCCTTCGTTTTTTAATTTAGCGGCCAAATTGAAAACAAATACCTTGTATTCGTATATGGAAGAGTATGTCATTAATTCCGGAAATATCTTTGCCGAATGTTCCAGGGATGTGGAATCTTTTAATGGGGCAAAAGCAGTATAAATCGAACGTTCGGATGCCAGCGGGATATCGGTTTTTAATAATTCGATAATCGCTCGATAATTTCTGTCATTAGGATTCTTGGCCAATGCCTTGATGACTTCCAATTGTATCAGGCTGTTTTCTTCCGAACGGACATACATGTTTTTTAAGAATGGGAAAATCCGTATGTCATTTATTTTTCCCAGTTTTTCCAATAGGCCGACTTTTATTTCCAATTCTTCCTCCTTGAAATCAAATTCTTCTATCGTTTTTATCAGTTCGGGAACGTCTTCGGTTTTAAATTGAATATAAGGGAAGGATTTAAGTGTATTAATACGGGTAAGGCTGTCCGGACTATTGATCTGCCGAAAGAAATTTTCGGACTTGTGTTCGAACGGACTCATACCTATAAGGGTATCCAATAGTGTAAATGTCTGAAGGAATGTGTCTATGAATTCAGATGGGGGAGAGTCCATGTATTCACCATATTGGATAAGGTACATGACCCCGTGGTTTAATACATAATGATTATGGATTACACGGCTACAGTTTTTCTTGCCTACCTGTAATTTGAAAAAAGGATGGCCGTTTTTATCCGTCCCTTTTTCCTTATTTATTATTTTCAATTCCTTTTGCCAGTCCCGTGCTATATCCGCCCAAAGGGAATCCGGGTTTTCGGTTTCATAGTAATGGTGGTATTTATTATAACTGACTTTTATTTTTTCTTTATAGGGTGTTTCGAAATTCAGGAATTTATATTTTGAAGCTAGGGTGTCTTCTATTTGCCTTGAACCGTAAAGATCGAAAAAAGGAGGGGCATTTACCGGAGATTTGACAGAAAAATAAAGTGAAGTGTCTTTCTTGATTTCGTATTTTTCGTCATCTTTTTTGAATGGAATGAAATTGAATGAATTGAAAAAATCAAAACTTCCCATACTGTCAACATCAATCGTTCCTAAAAGATAATATCTAGGTCCTTTTTTTAAAGAAAATAAATTTATTTTCTTTCCTGCCTGTGTTTCCGATGCTGAAAAACAATGCGGATAGGGGAATTGTTCGGATGAAGGAATATAATTTATTACCTGGTAGGATGTGTCGATATTGTCATACCATTTTTTATGAATATATTCCATTTCGAAATCATCTTCCTCCAAATAACGGTTGTCATGGAAAACCAGTTCTTTGGCAAAATAAAAACCCCCGTTTTTATCTTTGCTTTGGATTTCCAATGGTTTATTAATAAATGAATTCTCATTATTGCCAATGATGATGGCATCACCCGGCATTTTTACTTCAAAGTCTCCAAAATAAGGTGATACGGATTTAGGATCGTTTTTTAAATTTTTAAATTTTAAATGGTCAAAAAAACGATTCCCGAATTTTTTAGCATAATCTTTTTTACCAGCCAACTTGAAAAGGATAATCTCCAATGGGGTTTGGACAATTAAGTACCTTTGGGATTCTCCGTTTTTTGTCTTATTTTGAATGGCAATAGCCGGGTATCCCTGGAATTGAATCCGTTCCTGTTTTTCAATTTTTCCAGGTATGTTTTCATATAACATTTCCTCTATTTCATCCAACCCGAATTTTTCCTTATTGATTAAATCGTAGGAAGGGGTTCTGGAAATCAGGAAATATGCCCCATTGGTAATATCCATACCGACAGCTACATTCCTACCTGAATAATTATATTCATATAATTTTTCAGGTAGTGAAACAGAAATGAAACCATCGGATGTTTGGTAGGTTTTGTGCTTTCTTGATGCAAAATTATTTTCAAATTCTTCCTTTAATCTCTGACCCTTCGGTGTGAGATTTCCGGTAATGGGCTTAACGGTATATCCTTCTTCTCGCAAATATTCTATTACTCCGTCTTTCCCGGGTAAATGTGCTGCGCCTATTCCTGCAAACAAACTTCCTTTTTCCATGACAGAATCCATCGCTTCAACAATATTCCTATTCCGCTGATACAACATGTATTCATTATATTTATCAGGATAATAATCAATATTCAGAGAGTCGATTAAATCAAGATTCTGATCCCGGTAGGCATCTTCTGTCAATTGGATAATCCCCTTGTCCTGTAATTTCTTTTTTAACCAACTGGAAAATTGCTTGTCAGGATCAAAGGCATTGAGGGCGGCTTTTCTCGTTAAATCGTCAGCTTCATTCAAATCTTCCAAAGCTATGACAGGTTTGTTTAATTTCCCCCCCGCTTGGTAGATGAACATGTCAAGATAGGTTTCTTCCTCGAAATTCTGTTGGGAGGCATTATTGCGGTACAAGATACCATTGACGATTTGATCATTCTGTTTAAGTATGTTTTTGTAATTATCCTTATTAATAAATTCAGGAGGGAAAACCTCGTATAACGAATGGGTGTTTCCATACACATGCCCCTTGCTTTCAAGCATCTGATCCATCCAATCTTCAGGATTGGTTTCCAAACCTATTTGATCCACATCTTTCAAAGCCTGATAGAATTGATCGTTGAGGTGATAGGCGATTTTATGGCTCACATGCATGGTTCCATAGAGATAAGAGGCTTCCTTCATGCCCTTGCCTTCGATTTTCCAGAAAAGACTTTGATATTTGGAATTATTTTCTTCCTGGGAAAATAGAGGGGAAATTAACAGCCATAAAATCAGGGTGAAGAAACATCTCATAGGATTCATACTGTGGTGAACTTATCTCCAATAATAACAGGTTTTGTTATTATAAAGATGCAAGGATAGTATAATTTTGACGTTTGCATTGGAAATAATCTTTTTTCAATGATAATTCACTTGGATTGATTGAGGGTGCTAGAATCCGAATTTTGGATTTCAGAAACTGTTTTGTCTTCAAAATTTCGTTATTTTACCCGATTATTGATAAGATGCCCATTGGAATGAGATGGGAAGAAGACCCGGATTATGAGCCAATTAACGATGGATGTTCCCGTGATTGTACGACAGGTAAAGCTGGATGGTAAATTACATTACCAAATCAGACCGCTGTTTTATTCTTATCCAACAGTAACCCACCGCAGGTACGAAAAGACAGAATCAGCCTTCAAGAAGGAATTGCAATATTATTTCAGGAATTTCACCCTCGCCCGCAATACGATTTCAAATTATATGTGGTTCAGGTTCCATCCTGATGTCCAATATCACATCCGACATATGGATTTCAATATAGGAAAGCAGTTTGTAAAAGGCCTGTTTTCCTATGCTGTATTCGAATTGGAAGGAAAGAAATTCATTTTCCTACCCAATATCAATAACTTCATGTTTCAGGCTGCAACGAATGAAAACGGCAAAACCGACATCCATGCAGAAGCATTCCGTGTCATCGGAAAACTCCTCACCCAATACAAACGAGACATGTCGGGTGGCCAACAATTGGAATTGGATGAATATTATGCCAATAAGACCGAATTCAAATCAACCATCAAATGTAATGTCAGATTGACTGAAGAAGCTTATCCATTC
>JAHDFN010000184.1:4959-8730 GCA_020628145.1 Saprospiraceae bacterium
GTTTTTTGCGGGTTTCGGTTCTCAGACCGAATTTAACGGAGCTACCGAAATCTACAAAGTCGGTTATGATTTGAATGATAAATTTCCCGGTGAATTACTATCGGCTTGGTACAGGGAGGATTTGGTAACCCGATTGGGACATTCCATGTTTTCTCAGGAAAATACGCCATTCGTTTTGGTTGGGAAAGAAGGAGTAGGAAAGAAAAGTATTATACACGAAGCATTGTATCGTTATCTCAGGAACATAAAAAAGGATGAACCCGAATGGAACAAGAAAATATGGCATTTGGATCCTACCCGGATCATTGCCGGTATGAGTATAGTAGGTATGTGGCAGAAAAGATTCGAATCCATTCTCAAATATGTCATCAATAGAAGATTGATACAGAAAAAAAACAGGGACAAAAGTTCGGATATCCTCTTTTTTGATAATGCTGTTGCCCTTTTGAGGATCGGCCAGTCCGCACAGAATGATATGACCCTGAGCGATGTACTTAAACCTTATTTGGAAAAAAGGTTGATCCAGACCGTTCTGGTAGCTTCACCCGAAGAATGGAAAATCATCCAAGAGAAAGATCGGCGTTTTGCTGACTTGTTCAGTGTCATCCGTGTGGACGAACCGGATATGATGACGGCAGTAAAAATGGTCTTACAGCGAAGGAAATTATTAGAGGTGGAATATGGTTGTAAGATTTCAGCCCATGCTATTTATAAGTTATTGGCCATACATAGGAATTACTTTAAAAGGCGAGCATTGCCGGGAGGAGTCATGAAACTCCTCAATCAGATGGCCGTGAAGTATAAATTCCATAATATAGATGTCAATGAAGTCGAAAACGAATTCGAGGATTATAGTGGGTTGACCCCATTGATAACGGATGATACCGTTGTTTTCAAAGAAAATGACATCAGGAATGAATTATCTCTGAAGTTAGTGGGGCAGGACGCTGCGGTAGATGCCCTGGCCGACGTTTTGCACGGTATCAAGGCTAAATTGGTCAATCCGGCAAAACCGAAAGGATCATTCATGTTTATCGGACCGACAGGTGTAGGCAAAACCCAGGCAGCTAAAATCCTTTCCGAGTTCATGTTGGGGGGGGAAGAGAAACTGATGCGTTTCGATATGAATGAATATATCGATGGTACTGCAGTTTCCCGACTGATTGGCGATGCCCATAATCCGGAAGGTCAATTGACCGGGAAAGTCAAATACAATCCCTTCGGCATTGTATTGTTGGATGAAATAGAAAAAGCACATCCCAAAGTACATGATTTATTATTACAGGTATTGGATGATGGCCGTCTGACCGATAGCCTGGGGAGGACCGTTGATTTTTCAAATACCATCATCATCATGACTTCCAATGTCGGGGCGGACAGGGTGGCTTCCCGTCTAGGGTTCGGTACCGGCAGACATGAAATCGATTCTATTTACAGAAAGGCATTGGAAAACAATTTCCGTCCAGAGTTCATCAACCGTATCGACAAGGTTGTGATTTTCCAACCATTGAAGGAAAAATACATATTGGGCATAGCCCGATTACAAATCAATGAATTGCTCAAACGTGACGGATTTGTACGGAGAACCACTATCCTCAATATCTCTGAAGAAGCCTTAACATGGGTATCGGGTAGGGGATTCGATGAGAAAATGGGAGGCCGTGCCTTGAAAAGACAGATAGAAAAGGATCTAACGGCTTTGTCAGCAGAACAATTGCTGCGTTCTGAAAGTGATACGCCGATCATCATGGACATTTTTTTGGAAAAGGATAGGCTGCTACCCCGGATCACCTCACTGGATTTCATCCCTACGGGCAATGGGGAATGGATACCGAGTTTGCCCGAGGAAAAAAAGGGGAAGAAATTCTATGGCCGTTTATTGAAAAGCATCGAAAATACAGAGCGTAAGATACAGCGTTTTGAAGATCGGAATATCCGTAAGAATGATATGATAGTAGTGTCCGATTCCGGAGATTCACTGGATTGGCAATACTACGATTTCAAGGACAGGATTATCAATGTCAAGGAAAAAGTCAAGGAAACCATGTTGGGTTTCAGAGATAATTATTTCAAGGGAGGCCCGGCGATCCCGCTTCGTCTGAAAGGAGGTGGATTGGGCAGTTTCATTCAGAAAAGCACGGGTTCTTCCAAAGGATACCGGCAATTGATGAAGGATAAACTCTTTCAGGAACAGGCACTTTCTGAAATCAATGAATTCTACCGTTTGGCTTCGGATCAGTTTGATAGTCTCAATTCCGAATTTTTGGATAACTATCTGGATGTGGCTTTCCTCGGACTGTCTGCTCGGGGGTTTCTGAAAGAAAATTCGGATGAAATCACCATCCGATACAAATCCTGTATTGATGGGAAAGGAAAGAAGGAGTTGGACTACCTTATGTCATTACACCAAAGATATTTCGAAGATGCTGACATACAATTCGAAGTCAATAAGAAAGCAAAAATCATACATGCGGATGCCCATTCACTCTATGCTTTGATGAAAGGGGAGCGGGGAATTCATTTGTTCTATCGTACCCATCAAGCACCACTTCCTATCAAAGTGGATATTGATCCCTCCTATTATGATGATGGATTTTCAGAGATGAAGGTGATTCGTTTGTATGATCTGAAAGCTACATTGACGGATTTGAGAACCGGTTTTTCCAACGATGTGGGTATTACGCCCAAGGAATTCAAGCTCATTCTCTATGCCGGCTTGGATGAAAAACTAAGGCATGAACTGATTCCTGATTAGTCAAATGTCTCCTTTCAATTTGTAAACGATTATCCCCACCCATTCTTTGATAAGGACTTCCCATCGTTTTAATACCCTTGCACTTGGTAGGAAAATCCTATCCGGGCTATTAGGTGTCTCTGCAAAAAAATCGGTAGGGTAGCCTGTTACATCCAAGCCTTGTTTTTGAAACAAACCCATGGCCCTCGGCATGTGGAAGGCTGATGTGATCAATATGCATTTGGCATCAGGGTTTATTTCCTCAATGATTTTCTTTGAAAATAGAGCATTTTCATAAGTGTTCCTAGACTCATATTCTATGATGATGTCTCCTTTTGGGATACCTGATTCTACTAGGAAATCCCTGACCATTTTAGCTTCCGGCGGACGTTTCTGCCAAATATTTCCCGAACCGCCACTGATGAAAATCTTATCCACATTTCCTCTTTTGTATAGATATATGGTTGAAATCAGCCGGTTTCCCCTTTCGCTTACCACATACTGGTTTCCCAATTCAGGGATATAATCGGAAAAACCACCTAGAACCAAAGCATAGTCATAATGCCCTTTAATCTGGGGGATAGGGGTAGGCCTTCCTTCCCATGTTTTACTTACAACATTGAAAATGAATGGATTGGTGAATATGATTAATGAAGCCGTTCCTAGAACCAACAACCTTTTTTTCCACTTTCTTCGCTTTGAAAACAGCCCTGCCACCAAAAAAAGGATGATCCAGTTAGTGGGAACAAGGAAAAAATACATTATTTTGGATAGGTAGAAGAACATTTCACTCACAAAGTAAGATTCTTTACAAAATTAACCATCTGAAAATACTTGTCACATTATGGTTTTACTATATTTACATACTTAAACAAGTAAGCTAGGACTATTTTAATTATGGAATACTGCCAATCACATCTAAATAAAATCTTATTTGTTCTATTGATCATTTGTTGTACCCTACAACAAGATATATTAGGGCAGGTGAATATACAGGTAGAAGTTTACGAACTTTATACAGATGTAGGTGATTGTGA
>JAHDFN010000185.1 GCA_020628145.1 Saprospiraceae bacterium
CCACAAATGGCAAAAATGGAAGCGTATAGCAATTATCTATTCCTCCCTTTCATGGATCTGACCAATGGTGACACTTCCTATGGCGGCGGCCGCTATATTGATCTAAATATTCCGAAAGGGGACAGGATCACTATAGATTTCAATAAGGCTTACAACCCCTATTGTGCCTATAACACCAAGTTCTCCTGTCCCATTCCTCCAAGGGAAAATGCATTGGATACAGAAATAAAAGCCGGTGTAAAGGCTTGGAAAACCTACTGAGTCATCCGAAAAGGAACAAAACAGATTCTAGGGAAAGACACCGAATCAAGTGGTTTGCTTACCTTTGGATATCATGGCCGGAATCTATATCCATATTCCTTTTTGCAAGCAGGCTTGTCATTACTGCAATTTCCATTTTTCGACATCCCTTCGACACAAGTCGGATATGTTGGATGCCATCCTACGGGAAATCGAATTGAGGAAAGAAGAACTTTCGGGAGAGATGGTAGAAACCATTTATTTCGGTGGAGGCACTCCTTCCCTTCTAGGTATCGAAGAGATTAAACGCATATTGGATAAAATCGGTTTTCATCATTCCATATCCGATGCTGTTGAAATCACGCTGGAAGCCAATCCGGATGATCTGGACAGCCCTGCCCTTACCGCTATTTCCAATTCCCCCGTCAACCGGCTGAGTATCGGCATCCAATCCTTTTTTGATGAGGATTTGGTCTTCATGAATCGGGCACACAAGGCAATGCATTCCGAACAATGTGTCAGGATGGCCAGGGAAATGGGTTTTGAAGATATTTCCATCGATTTGATATACGGCTCCCCGACAACAAGCGATGAGATGTGGTCTGAAAACCTGGAAAAGGCTACTTTATTGGACATCCCCCACCTATCTGCCTATTGTCTGACCGTAGAAGAAGGAACTGCCCTTCATCATTTCGTTAGGAAAGGGAAGGTTAAACCTGTGGATGATGAAAGAGCCGACAGGCAATTCCATACTTTAATAGCACATGCCGTAGCCAATGGATATGAACATTATGAAATTTCGAATTTTGCAAAAGGTAAACGTTATTCACGGCATAATACATCCTATTGGCAAGGGAAACCATATCTTGGTTTCGGACCGGCTGCACATTCATTCAACGGAAAGATGAGAAGGTGGAATGTGGCCAACAATGCCCATTATATCAAAAGTGTTTTGGAAGAAGGCGTTGTTCCCTTCGATTCCGAATTACTCCATCTGAAGGATACATACAATGAATACATGATGACAGGATTGCGAACGATGTGGGGCGTTCGGTTGGAACAGGTTCCTGAAAAATTCAAGGAGCATTTCATGAATATTGCAAATGAGAATATCCAAAGGGGATGGGTGGCAAAGAAAGAAGGATTCTATGTCCTGACCGCTACCGGCAAATCCCTTGCAGATCGGATAGCGATGGAGTTTTTTTATTCAGAATAACAAAAGCACTTACCATTATATAGGCAAGTGCTTTTGCTGTTTTCCTCATATCAGATATCAATAATTCAAAGGATCATGGTTATACCCCAAGCTTGCAGCCTTCCTCAAATACTTATCCTTATTTTCCCAATCGCCTTTATGACCATATAGTGTTCCGGCTTGGTGATAAGCTTCTCCGTTTGTGGGTTCCAATTCTATAAGATGATGTGCATATTTCAATCCTTCATCGAATTTACCTATCCTGTCATAAACAGCCGAAATATTGAATAAGGTACGGACATGATCAGGATCTTTCTGCAGGACTTCCAAGAATTTCTTTGCCGCATCTTCAAACATATTACCTTTGAAATAAGCCATTCCAACGGTATGTTTTACTTCCAGGTGATTGGGGGCTTTTTTCTCTGCGACAAGAAAATACTGTACAGCTTTTTTAAAATTACCCATTTTATCATAACAATAGCCCAAATTCATATAATCATTGTAGCTATCATTACCATAGGTGATTGCACTGGAATAATAACCACCCGCCTTATCATATTTTTGTCTTTCATAGTAATAATCACCCATCAGTTTATAAGCATTACCATATCCGGGGTCGATTGCCAATGCCTCTTCTAAAGTAGATTTGGCCTCTTTGAAACGTTCGGTTTCCATATAGACCACGGCCAGATTATAGTAATATTTCGCTTTTTGTGAATCTTCTACAATAGCTCGTTGGTACGCTTTGATCGCATCAACATATCGCTTTTGTTGATAAAAATCGACGCCTTGGTTATAATATTTGGTAGCCGCACTATTAAAGATTTCGGCTGTCCCTTCAAAGCCTCTGGTTTGAGCCATCGAAGCATATTTTTCAGTTAGATTTTCGATGCCTTTCAATTCATACGCTTTGGAGAGGTAATAATGGTGTTCTCCGCTATCCGAATCCAAGGAAATGGCTTTTTTGAGTAAGTCAATAGCCTTGTCCAGTTCCTTGATATGCATATTGGAGCGTCCTGCATAGGAGTACAATTTAGCAGACTCCTTATATTCCAATGCCTTCCCAAAAGCCAATACAGCCTCTTTGAATTGTTTTTCATTGTAATACCCTACCCCCTTATTTGCATACTTCGTTGATAATTTTGAATTATCAGAAGATACGGTATTTCCTTCGTTTGGAGTACCTGGCTTAGAGTTATCATTATTCCTTTTATCCGAAGGTATTGACGCCACATTTCCGGAAGGGATATTCCCTCCATTCATATAAGACAATTGTCTTTTAGCCTTAGTATGGTTAGGGTTGATGGCTATTACCTTTTCAAATGCCTCTTTGGCACCTTCTTCATTTTCCTCTCTGATATAAGACAGGCCGATACTGTACCAAATGCTTGGTTGCCCCGGTTGTATTTCCAATACGTTCATATAATGTTTACGAGTATTGGCTTCATCATTCATCCCCTTGTAACATTCTGCCATAAGGCGTTGGGCCTGAATGAAATTAGGAGCTTCAGCAACGGCATCCTTCAAATTGGAAACAGCCGAACCAAAATCTTTGGCATTATAAGCCTTTACAGCATTATTATAATTTATTTTGGCTTCGTTAGATTGAGCTGAAAGGCTCAAAACCAAAAACATAAAAAACATTAAAGGACAATGGTTAGTGATCATTTCTTTTTTTGGTTTTGATTGTCATGGAGACTTATTCAATAAATATATCCCAAATAACACCCATTAACAATATTTTATATTAAAATCTTATACCTAATGGCAAATTATTTCCTTCCGCTATGGGTTTTTGGCAAATTTTTGACATTCAATGTTATTCTAATATGATTTCTGGTTGGTTGTATAAGATTTATACTGCAATAAGCATTCCCGAACAATTATGATTCCATAGAATTCCATAGAGATGTGACATATGACATTTTTCAAAACCGGATATTTATCATATCCGGAAAAAAGCATGCAATCCCTCTCTTTCAACCACTATTCTCTGCATAAATCCCTTTGAAATAGCATAACTTGCCCAAACAGATTATTGTTCTTAACTTTAATCCAGTATTTTCATTATCAGATAATATATAATACCATGCATAATCCAGTTGTAAGTCCCGAATTGGCATTTATTTCAGAAATCGTTCAGCATCAGAAAACATATTTCCAAAAAAATAAGACTTTAGAGATATCGTTTCGATTAAATCAGTTGAAAAAGCTGAAGGAAGCCATTCTCTCTAGGGAAACTGCCATTCATGAAGCCTTATACAAGGATTTGAAGAAATCGGAACCGGAATCCTATATTACGGAAACGGGTTTGGTCATTAAGGAAATAGAGGAAGCCATTGCCAAAACTGCGAAATGGGCTAAACCCAAGCGCGTGAGTACTCCCCTTTTCTTTGCTCCCGGCACCAGTAAAATACACCCGGAACCCTATGGAACCGTATTGATTATTTCTCCCTGGAATTATCCGTTCCAATTATTGATGTCTCCGTTGGTCGGAGCCATTTCCGCCGGTAATACGGTTGTCTGTAAACCTTCCGAATGTGCACCACACACAGCAGCCATCATCAAGGAGATTCTGGAAAGTATTTACCCACCGGAATATATTGCTGTAGTAGAAGGAGGCATTCCTGAGAGTACCGCCTTATTGAAAGAAAGATGGGATTATATCTTTTTTACAGGAAGTACCCATGTCGGAAGGATTGTATATCAGTCGGCTGCCAAATTCCTTACACCTGTAACACTGGAATTGGGAGGAAAAAGTCCATGTATTGTAGATAAGGATATCCACTTGGAAAATACGGCTAGAAGGATTGTTTGGGGTAAATTCATGAATGTCGGACAAACCTGTATTGCTCCGGATTATATTTTGGTCCATAAGGATATCAAACGAGCATTAATTGATAAAATCCAAGAAAAAATAAAGCAGTTCTATGGAGAAGACCCTCAGGAGAGTGAGGACTACGGAAGGATCATCAATGAAAGGAATTTTGATCGTCTAGTGGGGATGATCAATCAGGACAAGGTGGTTTTCGGAGGAAAATCCGACCGGTCGGACAAATACATTTCCCCGACCATCATGGATAATGTAACCCCCGATGATGCCATCATGCAAGAAGAAATATTCGGGCCTATCATACCCATCATGACCTATGAAAACATAGAAGAAGCCATCGGGATGGTCAACAGTGGAGAAAAGCCGTTGGCACTCTATATTTTCACCAGAAATAAGAATCTGAGTGACAGGGTATTGAAGGAATGCCCTTCGGGTGGAGGTTGTGTTAATGATACCGTTGTACATATCGGCAATCCCCATTTGCCTTTCGGCGGTGTGGGGGAAAGCGGTATCGGAGCTTATCATAGTGAAGCTTCTTTTGGTACTTTTTCTCATTACAAAAGCATCCTCCACAAATCCCCGGCCATTGATTTGGATGTCAGATATGCCCCTTGGGGGAAAAATTATAGTAAGCTGAAGTTCCTTTTGAAGAACATGTTGTAATCATATATATAGGAACTTCGGAGAACCGAAGGTTGACGTTGAAAAATATCAAAACTTGACAGATACACATATTATCCTAGTGTAGTACTCTTTTATATATCAGACAAATTACAAACGCTTTATTTATTATAGAAGGGAGTGTACAATTACTTAAATTCATAAACTAACAACCATGCGGCAATTTATATTATTCATATCACTTATCATTTCCATCCAAGGATTTTGTCAAATTCAAATTGGCAATGATATTATTGGAGAAAACCCTACTCAATATTTAGGCTATTCCGTTCATACTTCTGATGATGGAAACAGGATTTTTGTTTGTGGGTTCAATTATTCCCAGGTTTATGAATACGATGGGACCAATTGGGTAAAATTAGGCAATAGCATTGACGGGGAACTTGTGGGGGCTTCCAATTCCTTTGCTTTCTCCGGAGATGGAATGACGGTCGCAAGAGGAATTAAACAAGGAACATTTGCAGGGCAGGTTATCATCTATCGTTATGATGGGAATGATTGGGTACAAAAGGGCCAAACATTAATAGGGAATACCCTTGATTATCTTGGTTCTTCCCTAACGATGTCCTTTGATGGGAATAGACTTGCGGTATATTCCGGTCTTGGTTCGGATTTCAAGGGGCGTATATCCGTATTCGAATATGATAACTCCAATTGGGTTCAAATCGGTAGTGATATTTTGGGCGATCTGGATGATGATAGGTTTGGTTCGGGTATTTCAATGTCCCATGATGGCAATATTTTGGCTGGAGGTACATTAAGTAAAATAAGTAATAATCCCGGATACGTAAGGATTTTTGAATACAATGGATCTGATTGGGTGCAATTAGGTAGTGATATAGCAAGTTCCGAAACATCGGATAAATTTGGAAATGCCATTTCCCTATCCGAAGACGGGACGACAATAGTTATAGGCGCCCATAGAAGAGGCAGCTATTCAGAAGGGCTGGTACAGGTTTACCAATATCAGAATAATGATTGGGAACAGGTAGGAAACGACTTGCCGGGTACGGAGCAATATGAAAACTTCGGTGCTTCGGTCTCCATTTCGAATAACGGTAATAAAATTGCAGTTGGTGCGAATTTAGGAGGGTCAGAATTTTCCAATCCTTATACGAACGAAACAGGAGATGGGTTTATATTCGAATTTAACGGCACTACCTGGGAAGAAATACTGAAAGTAGAAGGAGAGGAATTCGAATCATTGGGTTATCATGTTGCCATATCGGGAGATGGAAATAAAATAGTGTGTGGTTCACCATCGTATGATGTTCAAGGAAATGAAGGTAGAGTAAAAGTCTTCACACCTGAAAATATTCCAACCTCAACCCATAATGAGCATCTATCCCTTTTCAAAATCTATCCTATTCCGGCAAAAGGTAATTTGAATTTGGATTTAGATAGAAATTATAAAAACATAGAAGTAGAAATCCTTGATGTGACCGGTCGGATTATTTCCAACCATAAGTATTCTGACCAGAAAAACATTAGTCTGAATTTAGAATCCCCGGGTATTTTTATATTGAACATTAAATTAGATGGAATGAATTATCATTCCATGCAAATAATCAACATGGCAGAATAAGTAATGTCCATCGGTTAAGTCAAACAGGATAATTGAAATCAATCCTGAATATAGGAATGGATTAAGTCAACGGCTTCCTTATTATTTTTCATTTCGGCCACCGAAAGAGGTGTTTCCCCTCCCATCACTTCTTCGATTTGAGGATCTGCTCCGTGTTCTAACAACAGAGCGGTAATTTCCAGATGTTCAAACCTTATACTTTCTACTAAAGCAGAGGCCATATACTCCGGGTGTTGATAATTGGGGTCAACACCGGATTTCAAATAGAATTCCGTTAAATTATAATCCCCGGTCTGTACTGCTTTAAACATTGATTTCCAATCTCCTCCTGACATAGTTTAGAATATTTATTGAAGTTGTTTGAATTAAGGATAGTTTTCAATTTCAATTTTTTTCTTCTTGAATTTCCTTGCCTTTGACAACATGATTTCCTGATTGGTGAATTCCATCCAAGCATAATTGTAAACATAATAATAAGTCTTCAATTGTGAATTGATATACGTAGATGTAAAATAAGAAAAATTGAATCCCTTGTTCGTCAATTCGAGTTTGGACACTTTGAAATGACTTCGGCTTTCTCCTTCGAAATATGCATCGATGATTTCGAAATTTCGATGAAGGATGGCGTCGATGGTTTTTACGATTTTTTTCCGATGTGTCCTTTTTTCATAATTATACGAATTCTTGCAAGCGGTATTGCAAAATCGTTTATCGGACCGTCCTTTTATTTTGTCTCCGCAATATTTACATTTCTTACCAATCATCTTATCCGTTTATTAAACGCTTAATCGACTATATTCCATTAATAACTGAATTTCAGCAGAATATTTCTTGCACAAAACACAATAATACGATTATTTTGCTCTAAAGTAAATTCCAAAAACCTTACACCGGAAGTTATTCCGATAAATCATGGAATTCGGATTATATATGAAACAGAAATATATCACACTCAAACATCTATTGATAAAAGAACGGAAATGTATCGGCTTGATGTATTATTCCGATAAGGTTTTGGATGCCATGGTTCGCCAATTGCCGGATGTTAAGTGGAGTAAGGAATTCTCAATGCCTTACATCACCAATACCGGGAAAAACCTGAATCGGATTTTCGAAGCCTTCAGTGGTGTTGCTTGGATTAATATGAACTCCTTTTCACCGGGATTCAGCAGGACTAAGGAATCGAACCCCGATTTGAACCTGGATCGATTCAGGAATAGGAGAAGGCAGACATATCCTCGTAAATGTCCACCCGAATTTTTGGAAAAATTAGAGACACAACGTTATGCATTCAGTACTGCCAAGGCATATATTTTCCATTTCAGGAAGTTCATCAATTATTTCAGCGACAAAGAACTGATAGCGATCAATGAAAAGGACATCCATGAATACCTGAATTATATTGCAAAAGAGAAACATTCGAGGAGTTACCAGAGCCAAGCGATCAATAGTATTAAATTCTACTATGAAAATGTCTTGGGAATGCCCAACCGTTTTTATTCGGTCAAACGCCCCAAAAAGGAAAATGCCTTACCTAAAGTCATCAGTATGCATGCAGTCAGAAAGATGATCGACTGTACACAAAACATAAAACACAAATGCATCATTTCGCTACTCTACTCATCAGGTTTGAGAAGAGGCGAATTACTCAATCTCAAGGTATCCGATATCGATAGTAAAAGGATGACTATCCTTATCAGCAATGCAAAAGGCAACAAAGATAGATATACTATTTTAAGTGATAAATTATTAGTATTATTACGTAAATATTATAAGGAATACCAACCACAGGAATATCTTTTCGAAGGTATTTATGGTGGAAAATATTCTGAAAGAAGCGTAGGTATAATTGTCAACCGGGCGGGACGTCTGGCCGGAATTACAAAAAAAGTAACACCACACATGCTACGACATAGTTTTGCCACCCATTTACTGGAAAACGGGACAGACTTGAGATATATACAAATGCTACTTGGACATAGTAGTTCAAAAACAACGGAAATATATACACATGTAGCAACGAATGTATTCAGGAAGATAAAAAGCCCTATGGATATTTGACATACACGCAATACCGTTTTATCCGCTAAAAGGGTGCATTTGTGAACACGTTAGCTGTCATGTTGCAGCGACATAAGGGAATGAAACAGGGATGCAGAAAAA
>JAHDFN010000186.1 GCA_020628145.1 Saprospiraceae bacterium
CCAAGGTTTCAACGGGCCAATTCCCTCCACCTTTCTAGATAAGTAAATAAAAAAGAACTAATAACCACAAAGTTAATCGTAGTTCGGAAAAAAAATAACAATCGGCTATTTTAAATTTGTTTCCATAAAATAGATACATTAGAATAAATGTTCAAGCGTCTGAGTTACATAAAGAGGAAAATCCTTTTATTTTTGTAGCAATTTCAGCCACATTATCAATCCCCTCCTTTATGGCATTAAAAAGTAGATTTCGAAAATTCTTCCTTTGGTTCTTTGGAATCGTCCTATTATTATTATTGATAATTCTGTTCGGTTCGTCCTTTTTTGCAGACAAGATCGGCAATGCCGTCATCAGTGAATTGAACAAAGGGTTAAAGCATGGCATCAGCGTAAAAAAATATGATTTAACCCTTGTCAAATATTTCCCAAATGCGGCTGTCACCCTTCACAATGTAAAAGTACCTGACGCCAGAAATGAAACGGCCTTATTGGAAGCTAGGGAACTGGCCTTCCGTTTTAAACTTTTCAGCCTGTTCGGTTCGAATATCAAAATCAGTTCCGTTGTCATAAATGACGGTGCCATTTTTGTCAAACGGGATAAAGCCGATAATTTCAACTATGACATCTGGAAGGAATCAAGCGATAGTAACGAGCAGGAAGGAGAACTCAGCCTTAAACTGGAAGAGGCACGGCTCAACAGTATGGAATTCATCTATATGGATGAGAAGGACAAACAGGATATGAAGCTCAATATCGGCAATGCCAATATGGCCGGGGAATTTTCAGGCAACCGTTTCATTTTGAAAAGCGACGCCGATCTAGTTACCGAATTTTTCGAAACCCCCGAAGGACGATATTTCATGAATAAGGCAATTCGTTACGATGCCGATGTGGATGTGGATTTGAAAAATGAGAACTACAACATCAAGGATTTTCTTTTAACCATAGAAGATAACAAATTCCAAATCAAGGGGGATGTCAAAAAAGACATCAAGGCATTCGATTACAATCTCTCATTTGATGGAAAGGATTGTACCCTTCAATCACTTATAGGATTATTGCCCGAAGGGTATATTGAAGACCTTATCGGATTGAAGAGCAAGGGGAATTTCACTTTCCAGGGAACGGTAAAGGGAAAATCGGATAATAAACAACCGGCTATTAATATAAAATTGGGTTTGGAAGACGGAAGCATCAGCGGCCCCCAATTGGAATCTCCTTTCAGGGATTTGACGTTCAATGCCACTTATACCAACGGGGCAGCCCGAACCAACCAGTCAACCGTTTTGGAAGTCAAGGATTTCAAGGGGTATCTTCAACGTGAAATCATGGAATTGAAATTGAAGGTGGCCAACCTTGATGATCCCTTTGTTGATCTTTCTTTCGACGGAGCTATCCCCCTAGATGCAATATACAAAGCCTTTGGCTCGGATATGATAACCGACGGCAGCGGTGATTTGGAAATCAACAATCTGGAACTACAGGGGCATTATGATGAGATGATCAACCCCAATCTCATTTACAGGGTCAAATCGAAAGGTGTTATTGAATTCGATGATGCCATGTTGAAAGTCAATGGGGAAAAAATCACCGTTGACAAAGGTTTTCTACAACTCAACAATAATGATTTGGACGTTAGGGAAATGGTTGTTGAAGGAGCCGGCAGCCAGTTGGAACTGAACGGTTCTTTCAAAAATCTTATTCCGGTTCTGCTTTCGGATTCCCTTAACTCCAAAGACGCCAAACTGATGTTCAATGCCAAATTGGATGCAGAGGAATTGGATTTGGATCGCATCCTCGGGATATCCTCCGTCCCCGAAAAAGGAAGTGTGGATGAAGAAGTTTATGACTCCCTCAAAACGGAACAATATGCCAATAGGGAAAAATTCACAAACTATCTAGACGGCACTTTTGAATCGAATATAGAGCAGTTTTCCCACAACAAAATCGAAGGAAAAGATTTCAGGGGGAAATTAACGATACGAAACAACGAGTTCATCATAGATGGGGGCATGGCTGCCATGGATGGCACGTTTGACTTGGATGGTGTCATTTTCATGGAAAAGGCTCCGATTCTTCGGGCAAAGCTGATTTGTAAGGATATTGACGGTTATGAATTTTTCAGGCAAACGGAGAGTTTCGGTCAAGAATATCTGACCCATAAGAATATCAAGGGGCGGATTGATGCCAATATTGCCATCAATGCCTTTTGGAGTAAGGAGGGGGATTTCCTGATGGATAAATTACATGTCCTTACAGATACCCACATCAAAGATGGAGAATTGATAGGTTTCGAAATGTTGGAAAGTTTTTCCGATTTCGTCAAAATGAAAGATCTGAAACATATCCGCTTTACGGATACAAGAAACTGGATGGAAATCAAAGAACAGACTTTCTATCTTCCTGTAATGTTGATTCAGAACAATGCCCTCAACCTTACCATCAGTGGAGAGCATACTTTCGAACAGGAAATCGATTATAATGTAAAAGTCAATGCGGGGCAGGTCATGGTGAAAAAATTATTCAAGAAACCGGGATCAAAACCGATCAAGGCGAAGAACGGGTGGTTCAATTTGTATTATAATATCAAAGGGACAACAGAAGATTATGAGATGGACAATGCCAAGAAGTTGGTCAAAGCCGAATTTGAAAAGAGCGAACGACATAAAAGACGAATTCAACGGGCATTGATACAGCAGTTTGGCAATATAGATTCATTTACCGAAATCAAGGAACTGGAAGAAGAAGGGTAACAGGAATTACCTGTCACCCAATTAGTGTGTTGTGAGGGGATGAATCTGTCATTCATCCTGCCCATACATATCCTCCGTCACTAATGTGGGATGATTGTCGGACATTAGATTTTTTAAGCTTTAGTGCTACATTCTTTAGGAGCGAACTTTTAACCTTTGTTTCTTTCTTTTTCATGTCAAAACTTTTTCCACTTCACAAATGGTTTGGCATTTCGGTATCCTGAGCCACATGGCTAGGATAGTGGTTTCATCTTATCGGAATACGGGAAAAGTCTAATAGAAAGTAACTTTCCTGACGTAAGGATTATAGTGGCGTCGTCAGTAAATTTGTTTTGTAGTACTTATAGGAAATCAAAAACGATACCAAATAAAAAAAAGGACGGTGAAATATTTGTTAATATTCCACCGTCCTTTTTAGTTTTTTTCACATCCGAATTATATAGGATGTATAAATTCCTACAAACCGAAATTATTATACAGTCCTTTCAGCTGATCCATTGTCTCCGCAGCTTTTATATCTCCAATTAATTTTTTCAACTGCATGGATTTTTCCGTTTCTCCTCCGTCCTTCAGTTTCTTATACAAATTGTCCAATGCACGGGTCGCACCAAAACGTTTCCAAGGGGATTGTTGCATATCCAAACCGAGTTTACTCAACGTAATGCCCGTATCCAACATGGTTTGCGGCCCTCCTTTGGCAGCCAATTCAGAATAGCTGTTGAGGAAATTAATGGTACCATAGCCACTGGTCTTATCCACATTCTTCTCAAAGAATGACAACTTGGACATATCCCCTGTACTTTCATAAATGCTACCCACGGCAGCAATGATACTACCACTTTTTTCATTTTCTAATTTGGCCGCATACTTCGTTGCTTCGGCCTTGTCCAATTGTGTCAATGCTTCCAAACCGGCAGCGACCACTCCGTATGCCCTTTCATTGTCAATGGCATTCTTAGCTACGCTGACGTATTTGGCATCTCCTGTTTTGGCCAACATCAATAAAGCCGCCGATTTCACTTGTGAACGAGAATCCGTTTTAGCCATTTTCTCCACCTTTGTCATTACCGTAGGGTTGTCCGTCGCATTCAACATCGTCAAGGCAGAATTACGAACCGCCCAAGAGGGGTCATCCAATGCCTTCACAGCCAGTTCCTTACCCTTTTCACTGTCCTTCAACCCTTGCAATGCAGAATACCTATCATAGAATAATGGGGCATTATTGAATTGGAAGACATACTCTTCTTCACTCCTTGATTCATCCCACTCTGCTAGCAATGTATGTTCTGCATCGACGACAAGCAAATCAGGTTTGGAAGAACTCTTGAATCTGAACTCCTGCTTTCGCTTATTCATTTCTATCATTTTACGGGTAGGACGGGCAGCCCCGTTATAAATATCGACAGCCATTGGCAATACGAAAACAGCAGGGTTTTCCTTTGGGTCCTGTGTTTGTTCCAACATGACTATAGCCTCCTTTGATGCAGCATCATATCCATATTCCACTTTCACTTTCGGATGCCCCTGATTGAAATACCACTGATTGAAGAACCAGTTCAAATCCCTACCGGAAACATCTTCCAAGGCCAATCTCAAATCATGTGCTTCTACCGCCTTGAATTTATTTTCTTCCAAATACAGTTTCAATCCAGCCCTGAATGCATCATCTCCCAAAGTCTTTCTCAACATGTGAAGAATCGCTCCTCCCTTATTATAACTATGGGCATCGAACATATCCTCTTTGTCATCATAACCGAAATGGATAAGTGGGTGTGTTCCGGTCTGGGCCGAAGACATCACATAACCGGATTGCTCTCCCATCAGATGATAGTCGGCGGCATCCCTACCGTACTTATGTTCCAACCAAAGGTATTCGCTATAATTGGCGAATCCTTCATTCATGGTAAGGTTGGCCCAGCTTTCGCAAGTGACCAAATCGCCAAACCAATGGTGCATCAACTCGTGTGCTACGATTCTCTCATTATGGTTATCGATCAATTCCCTTTCGGTTTTCTGAACGAAATCACCGAAAATCACACCGGTTGTATTTTCCATCGCACCGGAAACATAATCCCTTACAACGACCTGTGAATATTTTTGCCAGGGGTACTCAACACCCACATATTCGGAAAAGAAGGTCAACATTTCGGGTGTGTGGGAAAAAATCGCCTTAGCATCTTTTTTATATTCCGGTTCTACATAATATTCCAACAATTTACCCCTCCATTTCTCACTAACAACGGCAAACTCACCGATAGCCAGCATGAAAAGATAAGGTGTGTGCGGCATGTCCATATTCCAATAATCCGTTCTTGTTCCATCTGCATTTTTCTTGGATGATTCCAGAATGCCGTTCGACAAAGTCTTAAAACGATCCTGAACGGTCAGGTAGATTTCCTGGGTGGTTCTTTCGTTCGGTTTATCGATAGTGGGAAACCATGCAGAATTGTTTTCCGTTTCTCCCTGTGTCCAGATTTGTTGGGGTTTGTCTCCTTCATCTCCTAATGGATTGATGAAAAACAAACCTTTTTCGGATGTAATGGCAGCAGAACCACCATAGGTCCTTTCATTCGGCTTGGCCGTATAATCTATATATACCTGGTATTTGTCTTTTGCAGAAAAAGTACGGCCCAAATCGATTGTAAGGATCTCTGCCTTCTTATTATAATCATATTTGACATCCTTACCATTGACCTGAACTTTGTGCAAATCAAAACCTTTGGCATCCAAAACCAATTCATCCGTATCATAGAACAAAGGTCTGAAATCCAACCAGGCTTTTCCCAATACATGTTGTTTAGACCAATCGAATTTCAAATCGAGTTTGGTGTGTAACAAATCATTTGTACGGGTATAACTTGGATTATATGTCGGCAAATCCAAACTGACTTCTTCCGGTTCTTCTTCCGGGGTGACAACGATTTCCCTGAGTTCCCTTTCTTCTACGGGTTCCTCATTAACCAATGTCTGAGTTCCCTTGCAACTAAAAAGCAACAAAGCAGGAATCAAGGACAATATCCAGTATAAACTAATCTTATTCATTATAATATAGGATTTAAATTCAGGTGCAAAAATAGGGATTAATTCGTGGTTGACCTTTGAGATTATGTAAAATAACGACCAATACAGGCGATAAATCCGACAAGTAGGCCATTTACATCTAAAAGATGTATGTTTTCATCAAATAGTTGCAACCTTAGCATGGTATGTGATTGTCTTTATAGTCATATTTGTACCATTGCAATCATACCAACCACATTCATTAAAACGATGAAAAATCCAACTGTTTTATTTTGCTTTCTTTTATTCCATATCCCTTTTCTTTCCTTTTCACAAGATGCTTCCACACCTAAAAAGGAAACCCAAGCCACACGGATTAATTCTTCCATCAAAATAGATGGCTCCTTGGATGAATCCGAATGGATGGACGCCGTAATTGCTACGGACTTCATAGATGAGAAACCGGTTCCCAATGTCCCATCGAATAGGAAGACAAGTGTTAGATTACTATATGACAATGCCGCCATTTATGTAGGAGTGGAATTATTTGAAGTTTCCAAAGACAGTATCCTTAGGCAATTGTGTCTGAGGGATGAAGGAAGCGGAGGATTCAGAGGGCCATTCGGAAGGACGAATACGGATTGGTTCGCCATCGGTTTCGATAATTATATGGATGGGGTGAACGGTGTGTTCTTCTGTGTTTCTGCCGCAGGTGTCCAATACGACATGAAATTATCCTCACAGGGATTCGATAAGAATTGGGATGCCGTATGGAAAAGTGCCGTAAGATTATATGATGACAAATGGGTCATAGAAATGGAAATCCCTTTTTCGGCTTTGCGTTTCCCATCGGCGGAAGCACAGGAATGGCATGTTAATTTTACAAGGACAATCAGAAGAAGCCGCTCCCAATCCTGGTGGAGTCCCATAGATCCTGCCGTAGAGGGATTGTTAAACCAATCCGGGATTCTGACCGGCATAGAAAACATAGAATCCCCTATTCGTTTACAAGCCACTCCTTACCTAGCCGCTACCGTAGAACACTATCGGGATAAGAACGGAGATCCTTCCAGCAGTGTGGGCAGATCATTTACCGGAGGGATGGATATCAAATACGGCCTGAATGATGCATTTACCTTGGACATGACTTTGATTCCCAATTTTGGCGATGTGGTCCAGGATGATCAGGTATTGAATCTTTCCGCCTTTGAAATCAGGTTTGATGAGAACAGGCCTTTTTTTACGGAAGGAACCGAATTATTCAATAAGGGGCGGTTATTCTATTCCCGTAGGATCGGGGGGCGGCCTTTGAATTTTTCAGCCGCATCCGATAATCTGGCAGATAATGAAGTTGTAGATTCCAATCCGATAGAAACACCATTGATCAATGCCTTGAAATTGTCCGGAAGGACGAATAACGGTTTAGGGATAGGGGTGTTCAATGCCATTACACAGAAAACACATGCCGTTCTGAAAGATACCCTTTCCGGAGATAGCCGGAAAGTCCAAACGAATCCGAATACCAATTATAATGTACTTGTCTTCGACCAGAACCTGAAGAACAATTCTTTTATTTCATTGATCAATGCCAATACGATGCGTTTCGGGGATGACTATGATGCGAATGCTACCGCCATCGTATTCGGAGCGAATAACAAGAAAAGGACATTGAATGTCCAGGGCAGTGCCAAGCTGAGCCAGATCTATAATAAGAATGATGCCACAGGAGAATTGGATGTCGATTTGGGTCATGCCTACGGTTTCGACATTTCCAAAACAGGAGGCAAACTGGGTTACGGGGCCTATTACAATGTCGAAAGCGATACATATGATCCCAATGACCTCGGATTCCTTTATAATAATAATGAGCGGTCGATGGGGGCCTTCATCAATTATAACGAATTCGAGCCTTTCGGGATTTTCAACAATGCAGGTTGGAATGCATCTATCAATTACAATATGTTATACGAACCCGATTACTTTACAAATTTCGGATTCAATTTCAATAATTACTACATCACTAAAAAATTCTTTTCCTTCGGATACTGGCTTTATGGCAGTCCTGTAAAGGGAAAGGACTATTTCGAAGCACGGCAGGATGACGGCTTCCAAACCTTTGTGGAAATCCCTCAGTTCATGTCGTTCGGTTCTTGGATTTCTTCGGATTATCGGAAAAAATTCGCTTATGATGTAAGGATGAGATATACCTATGTCAATCAGGAAGGCCGTTTTGATTATTCCTTCTTCGTTTCACCGAGATTCCGTTTCAGCGATAAGTTGTTTGTCGTCTGGAATTTCAGCTATGATCTAGAAGCCAATAATGTAGGTTTTGCCGATTTCGATGATGCGGATGAAAGTGTTATCGGGATCAGGGATGTCAATACCATTGTCAATTCCTTGAGTGCGAATTATATTTTCAACCGTAAAATGGGCATCACCGTGGATACCCGGCATTACTGGTCCAAGGTCAACTATGATTCCTATCATTTACTGGATAATCAGGGAAGGCTCACCCATTCGGATTATTCGGGAAGTAGTAATCTGAGTTACAATGCCTTTACCATAGATATGGTTTATCGTTGGCGGTTTGCTCCTGGCAGCGATCTGGTTTTTGTTTGGAAAAATGCCCTTTTCAATGCCGATAGTGAAAATACGACTGTGAATTATTTTGAAAATTTCAAGCTGTTCGGAGATGCTCCCCAAACCAATACTTTTACGCTAAAAATCCTTTATTTCCTAGATTATTACACCTTGAAAAACAAATGGAAAAAGAAGAAGGATTGAGCCTAACATACACCTAAGGAACCATTTCCCCATGAATCGAGTTCTAAATACTGTTGTAAATAAGTATGCTATTTCCTATAGATGTTATCCCGAAATGTTTTTTATGTAAGACAAATGAGGAATTTTGGAAATAGG
>JAHDFN010000187.1 GCA_020628145.1 Saprospiraceae bacterium
AAAAGCGAATTTTTTATTGACCCCGACGCAAGCATCGGAGAATTCACAGATTAAAAAACGGTTTCCACATAGGTCGGAAACCGTTTTTTAATTATCCAATGCCTTTCTCAAAAGTAAATATAAATGACCATCGAAGAATTCAATAAATATATGGTTGACATAAATCCCTAATCAAAACAAGTTCAGTTTTCTATTTTTTGGATATTGAATTTATCTTTTTATAAAGCTCAATAATATTCACTACTCAATTGGATTTTTAAATTCAACTCCTTGGCGGTTTTAATTGCACCGAATAATATTCCACATGATTTTTCAAAATGGAAATATTCACGCATCCTATTTTGTTTTCTTTTATTCTCCAAAAATGGATTTCAAATAATCATTCATAAAAACACCTTTGGGGTCCATTGCTTTCCGGATGCGATGGAAGTCATTCCATTTCGGATATCGTTTTGCCAAATCCCCGGCTTTTTGAAAATGCATTTTCCCCCAATGTGGACGCCCATTATATTTTTTAAAAATATTTTCCATGTCGGTAAAATATTTTTCATAGGGCATCCCTTTATACATATGAATAGCGATATAAGCCGAATCACGACCATAAGCCGGACTTAACCAAATATCATCTCCTTTTACAAATCTGTTTTCTATCGGAAAATGTAAATCGTATTGGGTATCGTCTATTTTTTTTCTGATTTCACGGATACATTCCTGAAAACTTTCTGCCGGAATATTGTATTCCATTTCCGTAAAACGAACGAGGCGGGCCGTAGCAAAAACACGGTGGCTCCAATTGCATCTTTGGGATTCCCCAACGAACTTACCGGCCAGTTTGCTGACATTCCTACTTTGGGAAGGCACCATCCTACTGAATTCACTCAATACTTTAAAGGCACCGTTTTCCAGAATTATATCATTCAGGTAACTCCCTATTCCTCCATCTTTCGGCGTTGCATCCGTCAGATTGGAAAATTTCATCTGAACGACATCCGTATAAGGGAAATAATAAAATTCAAAATTCCGGTTTTCCTTGTTGTGTTTATCTACATTTTTCAGGCAGTCATTAAAATCGCCTTTGATGTTTTTCAATTCCAATTTATACTTGGGTACACACCGGAGTTTCATCCTAGTAATAATGCCCAAAGCCCCGAGGGAGATCTGTGCCGCCTTGAACACATCCCTATCCTTTTCTTCCGAGCAGTTTATCAACTCTCCGCTTCCATTCACGAAAGTGATTTCGGTTACCTGCGTAGCCAGATTCCCCAATTCCACACCCGTGCCGTGTGTTCCGGTAGATACCGCACCGGCAATGGATTGCACATCGATATCCCCTAGGTTTTCCTGAGCCAATCCCGCCTTGAACAACTCCTCTCCCAATACCTTTATATTCGTTCCCGAACGAACCTCGACGATGGAACCATCCACCTCACGCAATCCCGACCACTTATCCAAGGAAAGAAGTAAATCGGAAGTTTCGACCAGCTTGGTAAAGGAATGCCCGTTCCCGGCAATTCTGATACCTCTGCCCTCTTTTACAGCATTCTTGACCAACGCTTGGATTTCTTCTTCCGAGGAAGGATATATGAAAGAACGGGGATGACATTCTGCCGTTCCGGCCCAGTTGGTCCAGGTTTTATTGTTACTCATACAAATCGGATATTCGTTTACGCTGTTAATTTAATAACAAAAGCCCTTTCCTGCAATTAGAAAAGGGCTTTTGTTACAAACTAGATATTTCTTACAATTTCGAAAAATGTACAACCTGTCCTTTATAACGGAATAATTCATCATTATCCGATTTAGATTGGATGTCCCTATCGAATTTATTATTCAGACGCTTCACATATTTAGTCATGAATTCATCTGTCAACACTACGGGAGCTCCTTCAGTGACGGCATCGGTCACATAACCATGCAATAAACCGGGAAATTGACGTTTGAATAATTCGGGATGTCCAAAAATATCAACGGCCAAAACTTTTTTTCCGGAAACAGCTACCATTCCCACAACATCATCCAATTCATCAACTTTGCCATCAAAGAATTTCAAATATGAATCCGCTGCCACATTGAATTCGGAAGAACCGGACAGTGCCGTATAAGTTCCGGTGTTGGTAGAAGCATTGTTTTTGGAAGTCAACTCCCCTACCTTATTCCATACGGATTGCTGATCCTTACTCTCCCTAACCGTCTTACGCAGTCCGGAAGAAGCTACATTATAATAACCTGAAAAAGCAAAAATCTTTCTTTTCTTCTTCGCTTCGGGATCTTCTCCTTCGATAGATTCATCCCTGTATTGCCAACGGTTTTTTTCAACGCAATATACTTCTATATCTGTAATGGTTCTAGGAGGAACGACGAGGTTTTTGGCAATTACCCTGTCTTGGTTTCCACCACTGACCACATCTCCCTGCATCAGATAAATGGTTTCCTCGCTCTTATTCTGGACTGTAAGGGAATTCACAGCACCGGCATCATCGAAACGACCATATGGTTTCTTTTCCGTCACATAGAACCCTCTGGTATCGATACCTTCCTTCAGGCTTTTCATCTTCGAAGGCAATTCGTTCCCATTGATGAATGCTTCGGAAGCCTTGACAGGATACAGTCTTAGATTTTCATGTGTGAATGCATCACCATCATCCAGTTTGATTTCGAAGGTAGCGGTTGTTTCTGTTGTAGGGTTCGCATCCATCGGGTTTTCCGTATTCCTTTCGGATGTATCGGTATTACAAGCCCAAAGAAGTGTAAGAGGCAACAGATAGAAGAAAATTCTTTTCATTGTACATGGTTTAATTTCAATAACAAACACTCGAACCACAGAAATGGTTCTGTTACAAATTTACAAAATATTGGGCTAAATTGCCGAAAATTCCTTTTTGGGCTTCATCGTTCAATGTTAAGGGAGATTTGGAATCGAACCGGAAAGAACTTGAATAAAATCCTTATCATACAAACCGCATTTCTAGGCGATGTGATTCTTGCCACTTCTTTGGTGGAACAGCTACACGCCCGATGGCCCGGTTGCCGATTGGATTTCCTTTTGCGGAAAGGGAACGAATCCTTATTACAGGATCATCCGAAAATCAACGAAGTCTTGATATGGGATAAAAAACAAGGCAAGTATTCCCATCTATTTTCCTTGTTGAAAAAAATCAGAAGAAAAAAATACGATGCGGTCATCAATGTACACCGTTTTGCTTCTTCAGGAATGCTGACTGCTTTTTCTGGAGCCGGAAAAAAAATAGGATTCCATAAGAATCCTTTTTCTTTTTTATTTACGGATGCCGTAAAACATGAAATGGACGGTCGCCATGAAGTGGAAAGGAATTCAGAATTGGTCACCCCTTTATTCCAAGTAGAAAAAAAATTAATCCGTCCCAAGTTATATCCTTCGAAAAAAGATTCCGATTCCGTTCCTAAAGGAAAATATATTTGCATGGCTCCCTGTTCTGTTTGGATGACCAAACAATTACCGATTCATAAATGGGTGGAATTATGTAATAATATTCCGGAAGAAATCAATATTTATTTATTAGGTGCGAAAAATGAAAAGGAAACCTGTGAAATCATTTTAAAAAAATCCCGCCATCCTAAAATAAAAAACAAAGCCGGGGAATTAAATTTATTACAATCCGCTGCTTGGATGCAAATGGCACAGATGAGTTATGTAAATGATTCCGCTCCTTTACATTTGGCTTCTTCCGTAAATGCCCCCTGTACTGCTTTTTTCTGCTCGACGGTTCCCCGATTCGGTTTTTATCCCTTATCAGAACATTCCATTATTTTGGAAAATAATTCTGGATTAAAATGCCGGCCTTGTGGATTACACGGAAAAAAATCATGCCCCGAGGGGCATTTCAAATGTGGAGAAATAGATCTAAAAACCGCCGACCCGAAAAAACGAATCGGCGGTAAGAGATAAGAGAGAGTGTTTAGATTATTTCTGATTAACAAAGTAATATTGTTAAAATTACTCTTTTTTACTAGCAATCCATGCTACCATAATAGGAGCAATTGCTTTCGCAGCATCTTTTATCCAGTTTCCAAACTTCTCCCATCGACAAGCTCTTCTACATTTTTTATATTCTGCCTCATCATTGGGATATTTTTCCTTACACTTAATATGACAACTTGAGCTTTCTTTTGAAGTTGCCGCCTGTTGTTCTACAAAAGGTATTACAAACTCCTCAAACTCTTCAGGAGTCATTTCAAATACTCTTAAAAGATTTTCACTCGCTCTCACATTTAACAATTCACCTGTTGCCGCATTCTCTTCAAAAGTAAAAACCACTTTAAGTTTCGTATCATCTTCTAATACGACTATAGCTTCTTCATTATAAGTAATTTTCTTTTGTGCATCCACAGTAACAAATGCAAATAAGAACAATAAAAATAACAATAAATTTTTCATAAAAAGTTGTTTTAAATGGTCAATTCAAATTGTCTTTTGAGATGACCTAATTAAGTAAATAAAATATTTAAGTAATAAAATCTTAGAATAAATAAAGATTTATTTTTCCAATCCAAAAAGGAATTATATTCATTAACGGCTCCAAATATCAAAGCAAACGACTGCCTATATAAGCAACTATGAATTCATTCATATCTACCATAATCCCTTGTAAGAAAAAAACCGATCTTACAATTCGGAGACATATAGACTTATTCAAGTCTATTTAAACAACAGAACCGTTAACTAGAAATAAAAATCAGACATATTAAGGTGTTTTATGGTTGTTCAGTTATATTACTCTACACATCATCAAATGCAATGATTGGTAAAATCATAATTCAAATTTATGGAACAATATTTTATTATTCTTGATTTTTCCATGAATGGTAATGATTTTTTCATGAATGGTATGGTTTTACCAATAAATGGTAAAAGCAACACCGCCGCTCCTTGTAAGGAACGGCGGTGTTGCAATAAATTAAAATTTAGAAAAAAATCAATCCATAACCACGAATTTCCTATGCATTTCTTTTCCATCGGTTATATAATACATACCTGAAGAAAAATCCGAAATATCAATTCGGGCGGTTTTTTTTCCTTTTACCGTTTGCAACTCCAATGTGCGGATTAATTTTCCATTCAAATCATAAACGAAAAATGTTTTTTCTCTTTCTTCCGTAGAAAAAGATAAATTCAAGGAATGGCCGTTCTTAGTCGGATTAGGATAAACGACTAAAGAATTGGAATTTTGATTTTCTTCAGGAGATGAGGTGGGTTGGGAATTACTTAATCTCGAAGAAGAATCACAATCAGAATCCACCTCATATGTCCGAACAGTAAGACAGCCTTCCGCATCTCTAATAATGACTTTATATTCTCCCGTCCCGGAAGAAAACTGAGACAGATCCCATTCAGGTACATTAAAGCATTCTTTCGGGTGATTATCAGAATATATACATGAATTAAACTTATAAATATCATTTGTTGTCTGAGGGTTGCCATCTTGATCACATGACGGTACTTTTATGATTGGAAACGGATTAAATTGCAATGTATTCTGTGCAGATCCATTTATCTGAAGATATGCATTATTATAAGTCACATTATCATACACTACATCCCCCAAATGATAATACCAATATGAGCTCTGGATATTTTTTTCATAAAACATTCTAATTTTAAAAGTATTACCAAGATCCTGGCAAGAGTATGTACATTTCGGATCAGTTGACCATTCCGTTTGTTGCACCATGTTAGGATGATCAGGATTTTGTTGTTTATCCTTATCGAATCTGCAATCCATATTTCCGTAGGGTTCCACTCTGATTTCCTTCTTCGAAATACAACCACTACCATTGTCAATCTCTGCGGTATAAGTTTGGTAGAAATCAAATACATCCTTTAATTGAGTATAAAGAAATGTAGTTTCGTCTTCCATAGGATTAAGAGAAGTAGAATTGCTAGGATCATTGCAATCTATACTTCCCATAAAATCGGAGAAACCGGCTAAGGTATATTCAAATCCGGTACCGATGGAATTATTTTCTTCATCATACCACTCAACAGTACTCCCATCATTCAGGTCTTCTACTTCCAGTATAATGCCACTCTCCAAACAAGCATATGCGATGCTGGAATTAATCATGGCATTTGCCGGATCAGTTTTATAACCGATTTGATTGTTGGATACAGGTACTACTTGAATGTATTCCATATAATCACAATTCCCAATACTGAAGTTTGCAATATAAATACCATAATCTTCTTCCGAAAAACCGGAAATATCCAACTGTCCGCTCTGAGTCGTTTCAACGGTTCCATCGGGTTTGGTCCAATCTATGGGTTGAACGTCATTATTATTCTCATCCCGTATTTTCAAAGATAAGTTCCCATTTAAACAGGCTTTTATTTCGCAGGGGTCAGATACACATGTCGCCCAACGACCGGATCCTGTAAGCCATCTTATTGAAAAATCCCCGGATACGGTACAATCTGTCGTTGCAGTAATGGATGCCGTCCAATCCGAATTTTTACCCACATATAACAATTCGGGTGTTGTTATATTGCATGAAGAATAAGGAGGATAATCTCCTTCTATTGAATTCGGAAATTCATTATCATATTCATAACAACCTGCAACAACTTGCATGACATAAGTCGTTTCCCCATCTAAAAAATCGATCTTATATTCATTATCAACCGGTGTATCCAACCAATCATAAGACCAATATTCATCGCTATCTTTTTTAAATCTGATTCCGATTCGATCAATCGGTTCCGATTCATCCCATTTAATTGTAATTTCATCCGAGCCTATATCAACGATTCTCAAATTCTCAGGAACAGGGCAGAATGCTCCGAAATTATCAGTGTATTGCATTGCAGAAGAGCCGACCCTGCAATGTTGAATAAGATCACCATTATTTCCATTACCACAACTAGCAAATGGATCATTATCACATTGATAAAAATCAACGGCATAAATATCACATTCATTTTGTGGATAATCTTCAAGACCTTCATTGGCTAAAGCATAATTGGATACATCCGTATTACAATAAAATAAATCATCTGCCCGATGATCGGTTTCAATCCCCACCATAGCTTTACATTCATTATAGGCCAATGCATTTTCAATGATTATATCATTGAAATGGGTTTTAGTCAGATATCTGGCCCGCATACCGATTTCATTATTCCACATTCTCAGTTTTTTCACTTCCTGGAATACCCTATTCGCATCTCTGGGAGAATTAATATGAGTAAGATCTACAGTCTCAATAATATTACTGTTATAATTGAATGATGAAAAATTATCAAAATCGGTGCCTCCCCAGAGGAAATTGGATGGAGCATTGCTAAAACGGATTCTCATTCCCGCCATACAAGCATAAGATTGGAAATCATTACATTCGATTATCGGCAAATCCACTAAATGGATAGGATAACCCGGTTGGTCATAAACCCTTGGTTTAAAATGGGCTGATGGGTAATCGATACTTGAACCGACAGTTCTATTAAAGTCCGAGGAACTTAAATAAGCATCCAAGGGACTATCACAATCCCCTACCGATTTATAATGATAACCGTTACCTCCATTCATCCCACCATACACTGCCTGTGCCACATCATTATCAATACCTATGAAATAATTGGTTTTTAGATTCAGACCTCCTGTTGTGAACCAGAACATTCCGGCTCCATTACAACTGGCTGCGACATTTCCTACCGCACGAATCATAGGCCCTTGGAACCAGAATCCATCCCCCCCAAATGCAAAATCAGATAAAGGCAAGGGGCGTACTGCATTATTAAAGACAATTCGAATGTCACGATATTCTCCATCACCTCGTCCTCCTATGGCAATATTATCTTTAAAAACACCAATTTCATCTCCCGACTCCGTTACAAAACCCGAACCGACGAAATCATAAGCAATATTATCTTCAAAAACCACAGTGCTGGAATGATTGACAAAGCCCCATCCTGGCGTACCCCAAACCACACTGCCTTTTACAAATGAATTTGTTTCCGGTACATTGTCATAATTATGAAATTCACTTATCCTATCAAAAATATCATCCGGTTCGCCATTATACATTGGCATATCATAATATTTATTATTAAGATGAAAATGCAAGGCATAACGCCCCCGGGTATTCGTGTTCGGTCCTTTAGGAAATCCGGTTCCGGGATTCCGATCATCCGTAATATTTTTTATATCATTTAATGGAATCGATTTATTGGTTCTTCCCAAATCCTTGAATTGTGCATTATATATTTTCACATCTCCTTTTCCCATAAACATAATATGGGCCCGATTGAAAATATCACCATCTTTTATGATATCATAATCCCCACTTGTGTTAATCGTACGAAAAACCACATTCCTTGTCAGATTGACCAAATGCAAATTAAAATCCGTCAAAATATCTTCGGATTCCAAATATTTGAGTCGCGTGTGGTTATATTTAATTTCATTTACAGTACTACCCGGAGTAAGGTTTTCAAAAGAAATACTATTCCCACTAATACTTGTAATTTCCAATATTTCATCTTCCAATAATCGATTCTCACCAACATCGATAAAACCATCCTGATTACTATCTTTTCTTTGAAACTTTGTTCCCGGGAGAACAATATTGTCTTTAGAATCCCAATCGGATGGACTAT
>JAHDFN010000188.1 GCA_020628145.1 Saprospiraceae bacterium
CGGCCCGTTAATACAGATGTTTTTGTCTGGTATGTCGAAGCCGTTTGCCCTGTAGATGGCTCCATGATTTCCCTAAAGGGGGATGTAACACTTGTCCGTTAAAAACTACTTTTTATCCAACAAAGAAATTCTAGACAATGAAATCCATAATTACACATTTATCCATAATATTCGCATCCTTGTTCTTTTTCATGTCTTCATTGGAAGCACAGGATCCGCATTTTTCCCAATTCTATATTTCACCGCTTACCTTGAACCCGGCTCTTACGGGCATGAAGAATGGAGATGTAAGGGTTGCCGTGAATTATAGAAGACAATGGTCTTCCATTTCCGCTCCTTTCCAAACGATGTCCCTTGCAGCCGATTACAATCTGCTGGGAGGAAAAATAGGTGATAATCTTTTGGGAGTAGGTTTGGTCATATTTAATGATAAGGCCGGTACGGCAGGATTGAGAAGAACCAAAATAGGAGCGACATTAGGCTATAGCCAGAATTTGGGCATAGAAGGAGCCTATCTGAGTATCGGTTTCGGAGCGGATTTATTCCAACAGAAACTAGACCCTGAAAAATTGCTTTTTGAAAATCAGTTCGACGGTGAAAATCTAAATGGGCTTATCGGAAGTGGAGAGGATTTGAGCCGTAATGCATTGTGGAATTATGATATGTCCGTAGGTTTGGCTTGGGCGTATTCGCCGGATAGCCATACCAGTTTTTATGCAGGAGGGAGCTTAGGACATATGAACAGGCCGAATATGAGTTTCTATGACGGAGAACCCGATCCTTTGGATATGAAATATACACTTTATGGTGGAGCCGAATTCAGATTGAGTGGATATGTTTCTGTCATTCCACGGGCGGTTATGTTGAAGCAGGGGGCACATAAGGAATTCAATTTCGGAGGATATGTGAAACTCAATCTGAGTGAGCCAAGAAGTGAAACTCCGATCCATTTGAGTATAGGAGGGATGTACCGGTTGAAAGATGCCGTCATTCCCATGTTGAGAATGGATTATGGCCCTGTAGCGGTAGGAGTGAGTTATGATTTGAATGTATCGACATTATCTGCGGCTTCCAATACCCGGGGAGGGATGGAAATCTCATTGGTATATAAAGGAAATTCGGGAGGTAAAGATATCTCTCCGATACCTTGTCCTACTTTTTAAGTCGGAGAAGAGGACATGTTTATCCGAAAAAAACCGACTACTTTGGCATTATGGTTTCCATCTCGATGAATTTGAAGTATATTGTATTCGAATTTTGATGGAAACCATAAATGTCTTTTGTTAATGAACAAGAATTTATCTCAACTTTTCGCCTACAAAGAAGGGTTGGACACCCGTAGTACCCAATTCCTAATGAAAGCATTGGAGTCGAATAACCTCCCCGGTTTCGATTATATAGAATTCAAACAATCCCTCGGAGCATTGCTGTCCCTGAGTATGGATGAAGGTACGGCTTTCAAATCGGCATTTGCAACAGCTTCAACAATGGGTTTGACGAAATCCAAACTCTTGGATTCTGCTAAACATTATAAGAACATATTGGCTAAGGAGAAAGGGCAATTCGATATTGCACTGAAGAACCGCATCCAACAGAAAGTAGGAGCTAAGGAAGAGGAGAATAAAAGGCATCAGGCTCGTTTGAAACAGATCGAAGATCAGATTAAACGTTTAGAGGAGGAAATCGTCCAGATCAAAGATAAGATCAAGGCTAATGAGGAATCCAAGACTACTGAAGGTTCCAAACTCTCTATACAACAAACCAATTTTGAAAAGACTTACCAGAGTATTCAGAAAGAAATCGACAATGATTTGGAAAAAATATCCGATTTTCTGTAACAGCCTAATGGTAAGTAACCGTCAAATGAAATAAAAATCCTAAGTATAATATGTCAGATATGAGTCCTGCCGAATTCAAGCCCAAATCATTTTGGAAACGTCCCGAAGGGAAAACGGGAATGGTATTCGGTTTTGCTATTTTGGCCGGTTTGGGTTTCCTTGCCGCTACCTACATGACGACGATAGTGGCTTTGGCGGCCAATACCCTTTATCTGGGATTGATGCTCGTTGCCTTGGCTGCTGTCATTTATATGATTCTCGATCCGAGAATGAGAAACCTGATTTGGTACGGATATAAAAGTATCATGAGATTCATAACCGGTATGTTTGTCCAGATAGATCCTATCGGGATATTGAAGAGTTATGTGGATGATTTGAGAAACAATCTGCGTAAGATGAGCAAGCAGATTGGAAATCTGAGAGGCCAGATGAGGAGGATGAAAACGATCATGGAAAAAAATAATTCGGATATTCAGAATAATCTGAAATTGGCTCAACAAGCTAAGAAAAAGGGAAATCAGAAGCAATTGATGTTGAGTACCCGTAAAGCTGCAAGGCTCAGGGAAACCAATGGTAAGTATGCCGTTCTCCATAAGAAAATGGAAGTGATGTATAAGATTCTGGAAAAGATGTATCAGAATTCCGAAATCCTTTTGGAAGACACCAAGGATCAGGTAGCAGTGAAAGAACAGGAACGCAAGGCTATCCGTGCTTCTCATTCTGCTATGAATTCTGCCATGAGTATCATCAGCGGAAAGGGAAACAAACGTGAAATGTTTGATATGGCCCTAGAGGAAATCGCAGATGATGTTGCCAATAAGGTAGGAGAAATGGAACGATTCATGGATGTTTCTTCCAATTTTATGGATTCCATAGATTTACAAAATGGTGTTTTTGAAGAAGAGGGGATGAAGATGTTGGAACAGTGGGAAAAGGAAAGTACTTCCCTTTTGTTGGGGGATGAGAAACAGCGTCTGTTGAATGATACTAAAAATGATAACTATCTGGATTTGGATGCCCCTACTAGGGAAATAGACATCCAAGATGCAGACACGGATGAGAAATATGATCAGTTCTTCGATTGAGCCATAGTCCTTAAGGTTGTTGTCGGGAATGCCGGATTCACTACTGTGAATCCGGCATTTCATTTCTAATATCAAATTATGTTAATTTGTATATTAGGTACATAAGTAATGTATCCTAGTTGGTATAGGAATGATGATTTTTTGTAATTTAGATAGCCATTTCAATATATCCCTCTTTCCAACATTAATATATCCCTCTTTCCAACATTAATTTTACCAAACATTTAAATTTATTTATTCATTAAAACCATTACCATGAATTATTTTAGAATTTTACTTACTACACTTTTTGTGTTGTCATTCGGTTGGATGTCTGCACAGTGTGATTTTTCCAGTAGTATTTACCAAGGCGGCCCTGTGCCGACTGATAATGTAGCAGTCAATCAGTTGTCAGGCTGTAATTATGCAGGTGAATCAACGGAAATGCAGAATGTAGTGGCCGGAGAGACATATTTAGCTACTTCTACTAATGCTACTGATTTCCTTACGGTTACTGATGAAAACGGAACTGTGTTGGCCAGTGGCACTACTCCATTGTCTTTTACAGCAACGAGTTCCGCCACTTATTTATTACATATTGCTACTGATGCAGCTACTTGTGGGACTGAAAGTGCTTGTAGAACAACTGAGGTGGCATGTTCTAGTTGTGCTCCTCCTCCTGCTGATCCCCCAGCTTGTAGTACGAATGAGACGGCTACCCAGGTAGATCCTGCTTGTGGTATTTCCGATCTTGTTTTCTCTTGGGATGCAGTAGCGGATGCGACTTCCTATTCTATAAGCGTAGGTTCTGCTCCGGGTTTGACTGATATCGTAGCCTTGACAGATGTTGGCAATGTTACTTCTATCAATTTTACAGGAATTACCGAATTGACGTCTTATTATTGGACTGTAGTTCCTACCAATACAGCCGGTGCAGCTACCGGTTGTACAGAGAATGTTTTCACTACTCCTGTACAGGGAGCTTGTTATTGTCCTGCAGGTAGTCAAAATGGTTGTGACGAAGGTATTGATGGTGTGACTGTCGATGGTAACGTCATTACTTCCGCTACGGGTTGTACAGTTGATTATACGGATAACACTGCCATCGTCATTCCTATGGAAGAAGGAGTGGCTTCTACTGTTACTATTACCAATGGCCCTGCGATTTATGGAGGTGACCAAGGTACGGTATGGATCGACTGGAATGATGATTATATATTTGATGTAGCTACGGAAGAATACTTATTGGCTGATATCAATGCAGATGCCAGTATTTTTGAGGGAGCCATTACTCCTCCTGCCGGTTCTGTCGGAACTCACTTAATGAGAGTAAGGGTGAGTTATACCGGAACCCCTGTGCCTTGTGGTTTGAATAGTTATGGTGAGGTAGAAGACTTCACTGTAGAGGTAACTGCACCTGCAAATTGTGATCCATCCGGTTTATGTGTGACACCTGCGAATATAACAGGAGTTGCTGAAACCAATACCCGTATCAAAGCGGCTTTTGATGCTGTCCCTAATGCTGATAAATATCAGGTTCGTTTCAGAATCGTAGGAACGACTTCTTGGACACACAAAACTGTATTATCTACCCAGACATTCATCAACTTCCCGGTTATGGAATTGGAACCTTATCAATTCCAGGTAAGGGCATTTTGTTGTACAGGGGCTTGGACTCCTTGGTCAAGCAATGTTTATCTAAGTTCTACATACTGTGCTACTCCGACCGGTATTTCCGCTTCAGCAGATGGAACTACGATCACCATTACTTATACGGGAGATCCTAATGAAATCAATACAAGAGCAGAGTACCGCCCTATAGGTGGTGCTACTTGGATGGAGTGGGGACATTATCCTATCGGAACGGCAGGTACGATCATTATAGGTACTCCCCAGGGAATAATGCCTAGTACGACTTATGAGTATAGGCTGAAATCTACTTGTGGTTCCGGATTCGGTTATTATTCTTCTACAGGAACGGTTACCACAGGAGCTGCGGCTAGAATAGGTGCAGGATTCGTATTGGATGCTGTTTATCCTAACCCTGCTCACGATATGTTGAACCTCGGCTTGGATTTGGAAAAAGCAGGCGATGTGGTTATTTCCGTAAGGGATGTATTGGGTAAGGTTGTCCGCAATCAGGTGATTGCAGGAACAGAAGGTATCCAGACACCAACAGTAGAAGTCAATGGATTGCCAAGAGGTACTTATTTGTTGAGTGTTGAAGTGAACGGAACGGTTGAAACCCATAAGTTCATGAAACTCTAAATTAATCCGATACTTTTTTAGTTATCAATTTACAGAAGGGCTTTGCCAAATGGCAAAGCCCTTCTTTGATTTTACGATGTGTATTCGAAAAAGAATATCTTTGTTACTTTCGAGTATGCAAGCTGATAATAAGATATTGGATGACGATTGGGTAAATGAAAATAGCCGCTTTATCTTTGAGTTGAAAAAACAAAGGGCTGCTTACCATTATAAACTGAAGTATCCGATTTATCTACTGGTTTTTTTAGGAGCATCTTCAATCGTCTTGGGTTGGTTTGTAGATGTTCCATTGGCTATTTTATACCTGATATCAGCGGGGGCAGCTACCCGTTTTCCTTTTTCCGCATTAATGGTTCCGACAATCCAACTTATCATTTATTCTTTCGTAATTCTTTGGAGGGTTTTATATTTGAATGAAATGGATTTCCGTTTAGGTCACCTCCTTGTTTTTATTTTTGTTCTTATTCTGTTGATAGGTGTTTGGAATGCATTCCATTTCTGGAAATTGACTAAAGAATTGAAAAAAATGGAATAATTATTTCCCATTTTGGAGACCCTCGCCGAATTTATTAATTTTGGTGATTACTTATTTAAAATTATGGACATGACAAACAAGTTAAATAGCCTTTTGATAATATTTCTATCTGTATTATTAGTCAGTATTACATCTTGCAAGGATGACGAAGATGGTTCCGGTGGTGATGGAGATGGTGGTAACGGAGGAAATAACCCTCCTGAAGAAGTAATTGATTACCTTCCGAGAACAGCCGGGAACACTTGGAACTATTCTACAGGGGATGTGGCAACAATGGTCGCACCTGTACAAATCGAAGGACGGGAATATTGGGAAACTACAGGCTTTGCCCCTTTGGCCGGACTTTCTGTTAATTTGGACTTTATAGAGAATTTTACTTTGGAGAATGTTTATTATCGTGAAGATAATGGTGTTTATTATGTGAGAGGGGAATTGAGTGTGGCAGATATTCTTGGAGCTGAGGGAACGGCAAAACCGATTGAATATGCCGTTTTGGATCAGAATGCTGAAGTAGGGGAAAAGTGGACGGGTTCATTGGTTTATGAATATACCTATCTTGTCGGTGGTACACCTGTTACTTCTCCTCCTATTACGGTGCCTTATACATTTGAAATCATGAATAAGGATATGACATTGGAAGTAGGTGGGGAAACTTTCCGTGAAGTTATCCATGTCAATCAGAAATTCGATAACCTTGTAGGTGGATTGGTTTCAACGGATATTTATTATGCCAATGAAATCGGAATTATCAGAAGTGATGCAACAGGGGGGACTGCTCCGATGGATTTGGATTCATATGATTTGAAATGATTCATCCAATTCATTTAAAAATAAAAAAATTCCTTCCGGAATTAATTTTGATTTTTTTTATTTTAATGAATCATTTTATTTTAATGAATTTCTTTGGATTTCCATTAATGGAAATCCAATAAATGCCGACGTTTAATTCATGTATGTTGATAATGGAATTGTTATTATCCAAATTTCCCTCTTTTAATATTTTGCCATTCTGATCCATGATTTGATAAAATGCGGAAGGATTGAATTCGTTTTCTATTCGGATCGAATTTTCAACGGGATTAGGAGAAAGTATGAATGCATTTGTTTTTTTATTTTTCCAAGCAAGCGTCGGGAAAAATAAATACGTTCCGTCTAAATCTACTTGCTTAATCCGATAATAATTTATACCCGGTAAAGGTGTATTGTGGGTGAATTGATATTTTTTTGGTATTAAAGATATTTTTTCGGTTTTTATTTTTCCGAGGACGTTCCAATCGCTGTTTTTTGTCGAGTGTTGTATTTCAAAATAATCACTATTTAATTCGAAAGCTACTTCCCAATTTATACTTACTGTTTTTTCTTTTTCATTAATGTAATAATCCGTTAATTCTACAGGGAGGTTAGTGTCTAATTCATGTATGCTGAAATTGGCGAAATCAACTATTTCATCCCTTAGGTCCGTTGGCGAATTCAGGCTCCTGTAAATTCCCCATTTGGGGCGGATGAAATCAGCATTCGTTTTCCACATTCTAATGGAATTGTTGGTGTAGGAAAATAAGGATGTTCCATCGGAAACTTTTGATATTTCAATTGAATATCTTCCTGATTCATTATAAAGAACGGTTTCGGTTACTTCGACCCAGGTGTCTTTGAAAGGGGCGAGATCCACTTGAGCTAATGTTGTTTGCGATGTAGTTTCGGCATATCTTAATTCAAGTCGGTCGGGTGTGCCTTTCCTTGTCGTCAAAGTGATTAATGGCATGGAGGATTCGGTTCCTCCTACGGCCTTGAGTTGATGGATATGTGTGAATGAAGGAGAGGATTGAAACCCTGCATCTAATTTGAATTTCCATGTGTATTCTACCAATTCTCCCTGAACGCCTTTTAACGTATCCGGTGATTTGTCGTAGGTCTTGATTTCATTCCTTTGCCGATCTGAATTGATACAACGATCATCATCGTCGATCTTGTGCATGTGGAATCGGAAAACAAAATCGCCTAAGTCATTGTCCCATACTTCATCGATATGCCTTCCGAATGTCGTGTGTTTACAGTCGGGGACTTCTATGGCGTCATATCCCGGAGCCAAAACGGAATTGATGAGTTCGTAAGTGTTGCCTGCTCCATCTGCATCGAGTAAGGATTGTGAGATTCCGGCGTTTATCGGAAATAAAACAATGAGTGGGAAAAGTAAGGATCTGATTTTATTATAAACCATGGTGATTAATTCAATTATTGAAATGGAAATCTATGATTTTATTTTAAAAAAAAAGAACTTATGGGAAAAAGATACTGTCGGGGAAAATGTAAAAATAAAAAAAGCTGTCCGATATGCCGGACAGCTTTGAAAAATTAAATCCCTAAATATAAATGTGTTTAAATGTAGGGTAAAACACGGTATGATAAATTGTTTAGTCCATCGTTTGTGAAGGGATTTTGAAAAAGGCCGCCGGCCTAGACAGGCGGCCCTCAATAACTAACCTTTAAATCCCTAAATCTTAAAAAGCGTGTTTAATGTTCGGATTTTATAAAACGCCAGTATATAAAAACAAATAGTCAAGAATGTTTGGTCTTTTTATATCTTATCTGGGCGTTGAATTTCCACCCATCATTTTTCTTTTTGAAACTGCTGATTTTGAAGTCGTACCTTTTTTATTCACATCTTCCTCGTTGAAAAGATCCTTGTATTCTTCAGGTACATAATTCTTCACGTTTGTGGTTTCCTTCATCTTGGCTTCAAGCACATGCTGAGGCATGCGGTTTTGTTTTACCCTGTTGGAAAGGTAGTTTTTACTTTTCGTAGGAGTAACTTTCAGCTTAAGATTCTCCGGCTGAACCGGTACGTTGGAAACCTTGTTGTTGGTTTTGGCAAAACCCGCTGTTGCGTAGTTCAATTCCTT
>JAHDFN010000006.1 GCA_020628145.1 Saprospiraceae bacterium
ACTGCCACAGTATACGGGCCGGTCATTGACGGGGACATCCGTTTTCCTATTCCTAAAGAAGCAGAAGACCAAACACCACTTGAGTTGGCATTGGGTCAATTCAATTTGACAGATGCTTTGCCTCCTTGTCCTTATCAAATCGATTTGAGGACTTCTTCCAATAATGATTTGATCAATTCACAGTTGAGCATCGGACAGAATAGTCCGAATCCATTCTCCGGTGTGACGAACATCGATGTGAATGCAGAAGCCGGTGAATATACCTTCTCTGTGTATAATCTAATTGGAGAAAGGGTGCATACCCGTGATATGATGTTGAATGGAGAAGAAACAGTAGCCTTTGATGCCAGTAACTTGGATGCCGGTGTTTATATCTACTCTTTCTCAAATGAATATGGTACGATCTCTAAGAGAATGATTGTGAAGTAATTCATTTTAAACATACTCTAATAAAAAATCCCCCGTGCATTCTGCTCGGGGGATTTTTTATTTCCTATTGTTCGGAGGTTATTTGATTTCGTGGAATTCGAATTCGGCTCTTTCCGGATTCAACATGACTGCATCTTCATTTTCCGCAAGGATATAGTATTGCATACCCGGCTTGAATTCTATATCTGCCCCATAAAATCCATCCCCTGCTCTGAAATCATTATGTTCCCCATCATCCTTCAATGGTTTCTTCTTGAAATAACCGTATTTTTCATACCTGTAAGCAACAAAAACCCTTTCTGCATTTTCGGCCTTACAAAGAATCGTTACGCCATCTGCTTTTCTTTTATGTTGTACTGAAGAAAGCTTTGGAGGTGTTTTCTGCAAGACGGGATGGGAAAGAAGAAAATCGATCCGGGGCTTCATGAGTTCTTCCAAACCTATGATTTGTGCCTTCCCTGCCTTACTGCTTTTGGTCAGGTTTTCTTTGAAAGAAGCATAGGAGTAGAATTTGCTTTCATCATTCTTAACGGCCAAATCGACGATGGATTGCAGTCTTCTTGCCCTGGTCATATAGGAATTATTCTTGAAGTTCTCATTGATAATAGTCCTCATATGGGCGATATAGGTTTTCCGATATCTTGGAATTGTCAATATTTTTTGAATAAGCGGTCTTTCCGGATTCTTGTAATGGATAAATGGACTCATTTTAATCATCCCCGGATTATCCAGTGGTTTGCCGGTGCCGTCAAATCGGAAACCACCGAAACATAGATTCAGATCCCAGATTAGGGGAACCCATCTTCCACTTTGATCTTTGGCCATATAATAGTTGTGTGCCAATCTACCCGAATAACTATCAAGGTTGACAAGGACATTATTGTAGGCCAGCATCCAAAGTGTTCTATCGATGTCCAATACGCTTTTGGCCTTGGAAGGATTATCCTTTAGAATCTTAGTTAGGGCGATAAGGGATTTATAATCCTGCTTATCCGATTTGGTTTCATAAGTTCCCTTGTAACAAAGCGAATCGAAGCCCATGAATTCAAGGGTTGCCTTATTGGCATTCTTAGGACATTTGGCCGGAGGTTTGAGGCTGTACTCCGGATCGCATTTGACCAAAAGTGCATCTTGGTTTTCGAAATGCTCCTTGAGGAAGGTTTCATTGATGCTTTCCACATTGGTATATAGACCATAATATTCGTCATTGATATAAACATGGGAAAAGTTACATTTGGGAGCAGACATGTATTTCCTAGCGATTTCATAAGATAATACTTCTCTTACAAAACTCGGATCTCTGAAGCCGTTGGCTAGTTTCAAACGGGTAAACCCGCCGGGAAATGTCTGGCTATCGCTGGTATAATCGGATTTGATATTGATAGGCATTTTCCGGCCGAATACATTTCTTGCATTATTATAAGAACTGTTGCCTTTGAACCGTACACCGCAATCCTTGTACATACGGCCGTTGAGTTTGACGTCGGCCTTAATCCTTTTCTTGGTACCCTCCTTTTTGAGGGAATCCAGGGTTTGATCCCAATTCTCATCTTCGAAATAAATCTTGATTTCCTGAATGCGATCGATATTATAAATATCCTGGGCATTGATGGTTGTTAAAACCCAAAAAGAAAGAAATAGTGTAAGTATTTTCCTCATACTGTCATTGTTGTTGAATCTTCTTAAGAATCAGTACGCTATATTACTGAAAAATATTATTAAGGGGGTGTTATATTGTTTTAAAAGTGTGTTATGGATAGTTATGGCCGATGCAAAAATAACAAGAGTAGGCTTCAAATGGACTTATATTTCATTTTCTTCATCCCAATAATCCAGAATTTCCATTTCCTGTTGGTTGACCTTACTTGGGATAGATTGATTGACAAGGTAGTAAATCAGTATGGAACAGAGTAGTCCGACGAGGGTGGGTAGAAATAAATAGTTGGTGGTGGTTAATACTATGGAACCCTTGAAGATAAAGGGTTCGAATTGACTTAAGGTAGCAAGGGTAAGGGAAGTTGGAATCATAAAACCGGCCGGAGCGATGACGAGGCTGATGAATATGTTCATTAGCCATTTCCTTCCGACATCGATTTGAGAATATTTGTAGCAGATGTAAAATAAGAGAAAGATATGTATGATAAAGGCCATTCTCGTAAGTGTTCAGAATTTAGATAGGATGATAGTTGACTTTACCATTCTATTGGATCTATCCTGATCTCCTCATTAACCTGTTGGATGAAAAAGATTTTTTTATTGAGGATATCCAGTTTCCAAGAAACTTCATTTTTGTCATAGGTTTTTATCAATTTCGGGTTTTCACCTTTTTTATTACTTAACCAGAAATCGATATGGTTTTTGGAATTGTTTTCTGTTAGGATAATCATTTTGTCCACACAATCCCTCTTGTCGATTTTATAGTTATTAGATGAATTTCCGAATGTTCCATTGAAGGTCATGCATTCCTGTTCCGTATTGTATTCTTTTTCGAAATAATAATTGATGATAACCCGATCTTCTCCTTTAGGAAATAGGTAATTGGCATTGTCTTTGTCGATATCATAAATAGCCAGATTCGAAATTTTATGATTTGTTTTTTCCGACTTCAGGCTTCCGAACCCTCCGGTTCGGTTTTGATTTTTATAAATCGGCAGATACATTAGATTTAAAGATCTGTCATAAGATTCGAGGCTTGTATAATGTCGCATTCCTGTTTTGTGCATGATTGGATTTTTTTATATTTAATACTATAGGTTTGATAAAAATTGGGTCATAACCACCCTTTTTTCCTGTAACCAAGGTACGCTTTTTTTATTGAATGATATAAATCATGGTTTTTAAAAATGGATAAATCACCATTGATGACTTTTATTTTTTCCGGTAGTAATTCTCTCTTTTTTTAGTACGCAATAAAATTGTTATTTCATGTCCTTTTTCAACTAGCCGATAGGTGAGGTGTGTGCCGATGAACCCGGTGGCTCCTGTAGTGAAAATTTTCATTTTTATTAATTGTTTTCCGAAATATATTTTCTAATTCTTTCCCTCATTTCTCTCCCATTTTCATTTTTCCCGTTATTAGTCATTAGGATAGTTGCCATTTTATTTTCTTTCTGAATCAGTATGTAATCAAATTCGATGTCTAAATGATCTATTTTGTAAAAACCGGTTTGTAGTATGCCCGAAGCATTTTTTAAAGACATCGTTGTTTGCTTATGCCAGAAATCCGAAAGATCTTCTTGGTTTTGTATGAAATCCAAACTTTGTCGGGCCGCCAAATTTAAATTAGGGTCTGCTCCCTGTTTATATTCCGAAACGGAACTCAATATTGTAAATTCATATCCTACGCCGAATTTTTGGGAATTGATGGAGTCGGTCATTATTCTCAAATGATTGGGAATGGGAATAGGGTTGTTCCGAAGGGAAAAAGGAAGTGAAATTGTGAAATCGGAATTGGGTAATTGATGCGTTTCCCACTCGGAATCCAATAAGGATTTCAAGGATTTTTCATCATGGCTTTCGGGAATGTTACAAGCTGCAAAAAACAAAATGAATGTCAGGATGGAGGTGAAAAGCTTAGGATTCATAAAATGGATTTATGTATTATTATGACAACTAAATGCTAAAGGTATGATATTTTGTCAGATGATTTTTAATCTTGAAACTCATGACGTAATTTAGCTTTTAAAACGTGAATTATGAAATGTCGTAGTATAATTTTTGTCTTATTGGTTTCCTGTTTGTTGATTTTTCATTCCTGTAAGGATGACGGTATTGGTCGGAATTTGGATCCACATGCGGATTGGATGACCGATTTGGTTTGGAATGCGGAAGAAGATGTTACCCTTAAAAAAATATCTATGCCCGGGGCACATGATGCCGGGATGTATTTGCTTTCCAGTTGTTCTGTAGGAGGTAATGCCTGCAATACACAAACACAGGATCAAAATATGACGACAATGTTGAATGCCGGAATTCGGGTATTTGATGTGCGTCCATCCAAAATTAATGAAGGGATATTCATGCAGCATTATACGGAGTGCGGTGGTTTGGGATGTCATGGTGATTTGGTGGAGAATATGTTGGTGCAAACCAAAACTTTTTTGGATTCCCATTCCGAACTTGTCGTTTTCCTAATGAGCCATTTTTGTTCTACCGGATATAATGATACCGAATTAACGGATTTGTTTACGGATATTTTAGGAGACAGATTGTATAAGGGGACTTCTATCGCCGCTTCCGATTTTATCAATACACCTTTGGATTTGATTTTGGATATTGAGGGTGGAAATGGGAAAGCAATTATCTTATATGAAGATGCTCCTTCAAATTCATCTTTGGAATCAAGAGGGATTTTTGACTATTCCTATTTTCCTTTGGAGGGGAGTTATGCGAATTCTTTTGAGTACGATGTGATGTATGCGGATCAATTGGCAAAGTTCAATTCCTTCAATTCGGGAAATAATAGATTATTTGAAATGTCCTGGACGATGACATTGGATACGGATCTTTCCATTTCTTGTTTTTTTCAAGAAAATTCTGCAAATTCCATACAGGATTATGCTTTGCCGACCAATGATAAATTAGGAGATGCCATGCAGAATTGGATGAATGATGGAATTGCTAAAAGAGGGAAGATTCCGAATATTATCTGGGTTGATTTTGCAGATATTTTTGTAACGGATGCCTGTAAAACCTTAACGGAAATGAATGTGGATTAATTTTCGAAAATATCGTCAAGGACACTTCGCTCCATTTCCAGAATAAATTCGAAAATCAATTGTTGTTCTTCGACAGTCATTGAATCGAAAAGTGCGTCGCCTTCGACAATGATTTCCTGTCCGATTTCAAGGCCCCGTATTTCCACTTCGGAATAAACATCCGGTCTTTTTTTCATTTTGCCGATGAGATGACCGACAATTTCCTTTATTTTATCAACCAGTTTTCTATCATGTAGGGTTTCGAATAAGGCTTCATTGTTTTTAATGAAACTTTCTATTTCTTCGGGAGATAAGGAACCGGTTAATTGATCAATATCTTCTTTTTCATAGGGGGCTTGTAAATCCGATTCCAATGCAGCTTCCACTAATTTTTTTTCAAATTGATTGGCCGCACGGAATGATTTCATTGCTTTGATTCCTGCTGTGAGGATTTTGGGTAAATGCCTTCCGTATTTGAAAACCAATGAAGCGGAATCCAATAATAACCGGATGAGCCTTTCAGGTTGTTTGATGTAACCGTCCAGACTGTTGAATGCGTCATCTAGTTCATCCCTTTTTTCAGGATGCGGGTAAATGTGATTTAGGAAATATTGCTTGAAAGTATCTATTCTTTTTTTATCGAATGAATCCGGAATTTCATATCGGGAAATAATATGATCATAATCATATCGTTGAGAAATGACTTTCCGATATCCGAGAATTACTTCATGCAATATTTCCTTATCATCCGTCATGTCTAGGACTTCAATCGGTTGATTAATTCTTCCAATTGTTTGATTTTTTCTGTAGCATCGGATTGTTTTTTCCTTTCCATGGCTACTACTTTTTCCGGAGCACCGTTGACAAATCCGGCATTGCCTAATTTCTTATTGATTTTTTCCAAAAATCCTTTTTGATATTCCAAGTCGGATGTCGCTTTTTCCAATTCTGCAGCAACGTCGATTTGTTTCTCGATAATAATAAAATAAGTATCCGTTCCGGAAATAAATGCGACTCCGTTTTCAGGGGTGGAATCCGTAAAATTAATTTCAGATAAAACCCCGGTTTTCAATAAGGTTTCCTTGAGCCCTTTTCGGGATAATAATTTTTTAGCAGAATCGCTTTCCTGAATAAATAACTGTAAAGGCTCGTATTTTTTCAAACCGTTTTTAGTTCTTTGCTCACGGATTTTGGCAACGATGTCTTTTAAAGAATTAAAATCGGAAATTATATTTTTATCATAATCCGAATAAGGCGGATATTGACTGATGACACAATCATCCCCGTCATTTCTTTCTTTTAGATAATGCCAGATTTCCTCCGTGATAAAAGGCATGAACGGATGAAGAACCGTCATGAGTTTTTCAAAGAAATAAATCGTCTTTTCATATGATTTCCGATCAATTCCTTTTTGGTATGGTGGCTTGACCATTTCCAAATACCACGAACAGAAATCTCCCCAGATAAAATTGTAGAGATTATTCAACCCTTCGCTCAATCGATATTGGGAATAACTTTTTTCCAATTTTTCCAATTCCAAATTCATCAGGTTTTCAAACCATTCCGCTGCAAGGGTATTGACGAGAATCGAAGATTCATCAATGGGTTCATCAACGACATCCCACGATTTGACCAATCGCATTCCGTTCCAAATCTTATTGGAAAACTTACGACCCTGATTACATTTTTCACTTTCATCCTCAACCTCCAACTTGATTTTACCTTCTTTGGCTTTCCTTCGGAAATTAGGATCTTTCATCTTCGCTTCGATACTGTCGTCTTTCGGTGGTGCATCGAAAATAATATCGTTACCCGCAGCAGCAGATGACAACATACCATATCGGACACCATCGGCTCCGTACTCATCCAGAAGTTTGAGGGCATTGGGTGAATTACCGAGCGACTTACTCATCTTCAATCCGAATTTATCCCTTACCATTCCGGTGAAATATGTACTCTTGAACGGGTATTTGGGTTTTGTACCTTTCCCGAGCAAATCTTCCGACCATTCGTATCCGGCCATGATCATACGGGCTACCCAGAAAAACATAATATCCCAACCCGTCACCAATACATTGGTCGGATAATAATATTTCAATTCCTCCTGATTTTCGAAACCGTCGAAAACCGAAATAGGCCAGAGCCAAGAAGAAAACCAGGTATCCAATGCATCCTCGTCCTGCTTCAAATCATCAAGGGTCAAACCGGAATTGCCGGTTTTTTCCTTGGCTTGTTCCAAAGCTTCTTCCTTCGTTCCCGCAACGAATACTTCTTCACCCAAATACCAAGCAGGTATGCGATGCCCCCACCATAATTGGCGACTGATACACCAATCACGGATATTGTCTTCCTGCAACCATGAATTATACATGTTGAAGAAATGAGAAGGGTAGAAATCCACTTCTCCATCTTTGACTGCATCCAGAGCCATTTTGGCGAATTCATCCATCTTCACCCACCATTGTAACATGAGTCTAGGTTCGACAACGGCCTTCGAGCGTTCGGAGCGTCCTACCTTGTTGGTATAATCCTCAATTTTGACCAAATGCCCCCGTTCCTGCAATTCCTTTTCCATCAATTTACGAACCTCGAAACGATCCTGCCCGATGAAGAATTGGGCAGCTTCACTCATCGTTCCGTCGGCATTGAAGGTGTCTATGGTTTCCAAATGATGCCGTTTGCCGATTTCGTAGTCATTGGCATCATGGGCCGGAGTGACTTTAAGACAACCCGTTCCGAATTCCATATCGACATATCTATCGAATATGATGGGAACGGGACGTTCCACCATCGGAACGATTGCTTTTTTCCCTTTCAGATGGGCATATCTTTCATCGGATGGGTTGACGGCAATGCCTGTATCACCAAGAATCGTCTCCGGACGGGTTGTGGCTATTGTGACCCATTCGTCATCCGTTCCTTCTATCCTATATCTGACATGATATAACTTGGAAGCTTCTTCTGCGAAAATAACTTCTTCGTTGGAAAGTACCGTCTGAACATCAGGATCCCAGTTACAAATACGTAATCCTCTATAGATCCTGCCTTTTTTATATAAATCGATGAATACTTTGGAGACGGCTTTGGAGAGTCCTTCTTCCATCGTGAATCGGGTTCTTTCCCAATCGCAGGAAGCACCGAGTCGCTTCAGTTGCTCCAGGATGATGCCTCCGTATTCTTCTTTCCAAGCCCAGGCGTGTTCAAGGAATTCTTCACGGGTCAAATCCGATTTGCGGATGCCCTTTTCTTTTCTCAATTTGGCAATGACCTTGTTTTCCGTAGCAATGGAGGCATGATCCGTTCCGGGAACCCAACAAGCATTTTTTCCTTCCAAGCGTGCTTTCCGGATTAATACATCCTGAATGGTATTATTCAACATATGTCCCATATGAAGGACACCGGTTACATTCGGTGGTGGAATTACAATGGTGTAAGGTTCTCGCTCATCGGGAATCGAACGGAAATATTCCTTTTCCATCCAATGCTTATACCATTTATCTTCTGTTTCGGAGGGGTTATACTGAGTTGGGATTTCCATGTTTAAAGTTTTTTCAGGCCCAAAAATAAAAATAGCAGGGAATAATCCTACTCCCTGCTATCCGAAAGAACAATTAGATTACTTGGAAAGTTTCTCAAGAATGTCGGAAGGAAGGATTTTATCCAACATCGGTTTTACCTGCTCTCCTGCTTGCAGGAAATACATTTTATCCTTTGTAGTATCATTGATGATATAAACATCTTCATTCAATTCCATTTCAAGCCCGTCATCTACTTTTTTGATTTTGCTTGCCGCATCCGCACCCATTTGGGATTTCATTTGATTGAATAGAAGGTCAACCATAGAAGCATCTCCCACTTGGATTTTTTGTGTGCCGGTCATTTTGCCTTTGGCGAATTGCTCCGTCCCTTTGGTAACGAAATCGGTTACACCTGAAAGCTTGGCATTTTGTGTCAACATCTTAATGCCCATCATATCGAATTGAGAATATAATTGCTCCAAATTGGCTCTAGGGGTCAAATCGAATAATTTTGGATAGGTCATATCCAATGCAGACTTCCAGTCTCCGGTGTTCCCGGCATTGATCATGGCCATAAAGGCTTTGTTAATCAGGTTGGAAGTATCGATCTTTCCTCCGGTTTTGGGTGAACAGGCGATCATTGAGATAGCCATAAGCGTTACGAAAAACAGATTTTTCATGATAAAAAGTTAATGAATTATAAAAATGTACTGTAAAAGTAATCCATACACACCAAAACCAAAGTGTAAGTCATCTAGGATTTTGACAGTATGTTCGTAATTTTAGACGAACAGATATCACAAAAGGGTTGAAATGGAACTAAAGTTATTGTTTTGAATCCCTATAATTGGTAACTTAACAGATAGATTACAATTGTGGTCCAAGAATAAAAATAAATATCTGGCACATTCCATGACGGAAGATGAATTGATAAAAAGGTGCAAGAATGGTGAAAGGGCCGCCCAAAAGCTTTTGTTTGATAAGTATTCTGCGAAGCTGATGGGGGTGTGCCGGAGGTATGTCAAAAACCAAGAGGATGCTGAAGATGTTATGTTGGAAGGATTGTTCAAAGTTTTGACTAAGTTAGAGAAATTTCACGGAAAGGGCAGCTTTGAAGGTTGGATCCGGAGAATCCTAGTCAATGAATGTCTGATGCATTTGAGGAAACGCCACAATTTCAAATTGACGGTAGAAGTGAGTAATATAGATATCAAGACGAAGGCCAATGTAGAGGACGATCTTGCTGCTCAGGATATTTTGGACTTGCTCGATCTGTTACCTACAGGCTATCGGACAGTCTTCAATATGTATGTATTGGAAGGCTACAAGCATAAGGATATTGCGGAAGAATTGGGGATTTCCATCAATACTTCCAAGTCCCAACTGCTTTTGGCTAGGAGGCGGTTACAATCCCTTATCAAGGAAAATCAATTGCCTGATGTGGGATAAGCCTAAAACGAATTTATGATGATGAAACTGATTTTTACAACAATTTTTCCCTGGTTACTCTGCTTCATTGGAGTTGACTTGAATCAGGATGTTATAGTGGAGACTAGGAAAACAACTAAAGGACAGCCGGAATGGGTAAGGGAAATCATGGATAGAAAACCTACGATGACCAAAATTACCCGTTGCATCTATGATAATGAAGTGGTTTGGAAAGTCAATGCCTGTGTTACTTGTAATGACATGATCACATATGTTTATGATAGGGATAAGAATGTTATTTGTGAGTATGGGGGAGTATTGAGGGAAAATACCTGTAAGGATAATGATATCGTATTAGAAGATTGTAGAATCATTTATAAACCGAAATTCAAAATGTCGTTCTAACCGATTGTATTTATGATGCTAAGGTTAACAATGAATAGAAATGGAAGAAAAGGATAAAATATACGATTTTTTTAGGAGGCATGAGCATAAACTGGAGCAAAAGCCATCGGTGAATGCCTGGGATAGGCTCGAAGCCAAATTGGAGCGACATGAGCAGGTGCAACAACAACCTAATATCGCATGGCATAGGTATGGCGGGATGGTCGCTGCTGTGTTTATCTTAGTCGGAGCGGTTACATTTCTTACCATTTATTCGGATTCCGGCCAAATGAAAAATGCCCCTATTGCTTCCGCCGATGAACATATGGTATTGGCTCCTTTAAAGGATTTGCCTAATGAAGGAAGTAAGAATGACTTTTTCAAAATTGTACAATATCAAAAAGAATATCAGAATAATTTCCAAAGAAAAATTTCAGAAGGACAAGTCGGTTGGGAATTGAAACCCCGTGATATTTTCAAAGTCAATGCCGTAACAAGAAGTATTGCCGGTTCACTGGAGAAAAAGAAAAGAGGAAAAGAAATCCAAGGGAATAAAAATGAATTGGACAAGGGAATTGCCAATAACAATACAAAAAGTGAAACCAATACTTTTTATCATAATAAACCAGAAGGGGAGGAAAAAACTTACGAATGGAATACGGATGGAACTACTGAAGGTTTTGTTTCTATCCCTAAAGAGGATGATATGATTTCGATGAATATGACCACAGTTGCCCAACCCGAGTTGAATATCAAAGATGAAATCGTTGAACAACGGTCGGTGTCGGTAAAAAGTGATGTTAAATCCAATACCGATGACGTAGCCGATTACAAACCCGCAAAACCTATTATAACGGAAGAAGCTGCTATGGTGGCACCTGCTCCTAGCATAGCTGCAACGTCCACTACGACTGCAACGAGTGGGGGAGTAAATGTCCCTTCGGCTCCGGCTCCCGGAAACTCCGGTAGTGGAGTTTATGTAACTACCAATCAGGAAAAAGAATCGATAGCACCGACATCCGCAGAAGAAATAGAGGAATTCATCGCCTATGATGTCAATGATGAGGAAGTCGCAACTGCCGATGGATTATTGGATAATAAGGATAAGAAAGAAGAAGATCCTTTGTCGGATTTCAATTGGCTTTTAGGCGATTGGACTGAAAATACCGGGAATGGTACCTCTATTGAAAGTTGGAAAAAAGTGGATGCGAATACAATCAAGGGACAAGGGGAATTAGTAGCGAATGGTGTGACACTTTTTTCCGAGAATATGGAAATCAGGAATACATCCAAAGGAATTATCATGTTAATCCCATTGGATAATAAAAACAAGAAAACCAAGTATAAACTGGTAAGCCAGAATGATAGGATGATCATGTTTGAAAATAAGAAGGTTGATTTTCCTAATCAGTTGATTCTGTATAAAAATTCCAAGGACGATTTTACGACCATTATGCAGAATAGTACTGAAGCAGATAATGAACCGGATGCATCCATCTATCTACAGAATAGAAATATTTTAGTCAATCAAAAGATTTCCCGTAATCTACAACGGGTAAAGTAGTGGTCGTCCTAAGTTGTTTTTATAATTTAAAAGACTTCTAATCCATTCCATTTTGCGTCCTTATTCTACTTCAAGTTATCTTTGCAGTATGGAAAAAAGGGAATATATTCATGGTTATACCGAAAAGGAACAAAACCGTTTAATAGAACAAGGGAGAATTCTCTCCGAATTCGTATTCGACAGGCTTGATTTTTCCGATACGGAAAAATTATTGGAGGTGGGAAGTGGAGTAGGGGCACAGACGGCAATTCTACTAGAACAAAATCCTGATTTATTCATCACCGGCCTGGAAATCGAAACATTACAAATCGAAAAGGCAAGGGCTTTCTTTTCGTCCCTCCCTTATGCCGAAAGCCGCTATGAATTCATTCAAGGCGATGCATCCGACAAAAAGATCCGATTAAAAAACGATTATGATGCGGTACTTTTTATCTGGGTACTGGAGCATGTCGTCGAACCTATGGCAGTATTGGATAATGTAAAAAGGTTTGTGCGTCAAGGGGGCAAGATATTTGCAGTAGAAGTATTCCATAGTTCTTTGCATTTATATCCGCATTGTCCTAATGCCATGTTATTCTGGAAGAATAGCATCGAATATCAGAAAAGTATCAAAGGCGATGCAGATGTAGGACATCGGATGGGGAACCTATTACATGATGCTGGTTTGAAGGACATCAAAATAGCACCCTATCCCATGCAGTTTGGTAAATATGCTCGGAAAAAGAGGGCTAAGATGTTGGATTACTGGACAAATCTGATGGCTAGTGCTGTTCCGAATATGTTGAAAGCCGGATTTACCACAGCGGAATTATGGAAGAAGGCAGAACGGGAAATGATGGCCTTGCAAAACAATGACGAAGCAGTATTCTATTATTCCTTTGTCACTGTTGAAGCTACTGTCTGACAGGAAATAATGTGAATAATCAGTTTTTGTTTATTATTCCCATTAAAATAATTTATCTGAACTAAACTAAATGATTCCTTCCGGGATGGAAGAGCAGTACGAACATATTCAATTGAGGAGTGATGAAGTGGAGGACATACTAGGGCGTCCCCCTTCCTGGATCGTCCGTTGGGGAACCGGAATCATTTTCATTACCCTCGCCGCTATTTTGGCCATCAGCTGGATGGTCGAATATTCAGATATTATCGAAGCCAATATTGAAATTACCACTCCCAGTCCACCCATGACAGTCGTTGCCGAGATAAGTGGAAGGATAGAAAAACTGAATGCCAAATCCGCAGATATAGTCAAGCAGGGAGACATTGTGGCTATCATTGAAAGTGCCGCCGATTACAAGGATATGAAATGGTTGGAGGAAAAAGTGGGTGCATTGAGGTATGATAACAAGCCCTTCAGCCTAAGCCGTAACCTCCAACTGGGGGAAGTCCAATTTGCATATTCCGCATTTAGGAAGGATTACAAAGATTATGCTTTTAAGGAAAGAAGTACTTTTTCCAAACAACAGGTAGAACAGATTGTAAAAATGATCAAGGGGATGGAACAAAAGAAATCCATCGCTCGGGATAAATTGAGCAATATCGACCGACAATTGGCTTTTGTGAATGAAAAACTAAATCGATATTTAGGGCTTCTCGCCAATGGTGCCGTTTCCCAACAGGAAGTCGATGATATCAGAGCAGAATACAATGCTTTGCAGGGAAGTAAGGAAAATATCCGTTCTGAAATTGCTGGTTACGACGGTGATATCAATCGGTTGGAATCCCGGAAATTGGAAATCCAAAAGGGAAAAGTAGAAGGAGGAAACGATAAATGGATTCAGGTACAGGAAAGTCTCAATAAATTGGCAGCGGAAATAGATGCGTGGAAAAAAAGATACCTGATCACCGCTCCCGTCGATGGAAAGGTAACCTTTTTTGATGTTAGGAATGAATTGCAATATATTAATGCAGGGGATGAAATCATGATGATAGTACCACAACAGGAAGACATCATTGGACGGTTGGAATTACCCATAGTCGGTGCCGGAAAAGTAGAGAAAAAACAGGATGTCAATATTCTACTACATGAGTTCCCTTCCAGGGAGTTCGGAGTGGTACAGGGCAAAGTGAAATCCATTTCGTTACTTCCAAAAGATGACAAGTATTTTGTAGAGGTCTCATTACCGAAAGGGTTGAAAACCACTTATGGTGATACCTTGTCCTTTCGTCAGAAAATGTCCGGGGATGCAGAAATAAAAACGGAGAAGAAACGCTTCCTCCTCCGTATTTTCGATAAGTTTACCGATTTATTTAAGAACAGATGATTACCATCTGCCATCGGGATCAGCACTATGATTCGGATACATATCCTCTCCACCTCCTTGCCCTTCCACATGTTCTCCTCTGATCTTGCTGCCGCAGAATTTGGGTTTTTGTTGGGATAATCTGAGATCGATCTGATCACCGGTTTTGATAAACTGCCCCGGAATATAATGGGGGAACTGAGCCACCACATATGCCGACATAGAATCACGAACGGAACTATCCATCGTTATCGTGCCAAGCATCAAATCATGCCCGGAGCGTATTTTGAAAAGTGCTTCGGAATAGGTAAGACACATCAAATCGGGAACCTGTGTAGGGCCGGCATCGAATTCTTCGGCTACAACAAGTTCTATTTTATCACCGATTCGAGCCATTGCATATTTCCTTTCGAAGCCATCTTCTCCATCCACGACATTACCATTATAAATAACTTCCTTTACCGTTCCGGGAGCATCGCTGTCGATGACCCTTTTAATAATCTCATGCTCGAATTCATAGGTACTCAATACCCGTATGGCATGATTGAAATTCAAACCGTAAAGCTGGGGGATTTCCCGCTTGGGTTTGGCGAAGGAATTGACCGTAAGGTAAATCAAACGTCCTTCCTTGGCTCTTGATAGTGGCTTGGGATCTTGGTGTAGGACAATTCCCAAATCCTTGGCATTAACGAAAGTCGTATCATTAACAACGATTTCGAAACGGGATTTCTTGGCTTCTTTCAATACATCGTCAACATGTTGATCTGTAAAGTCGGGAACTTCATAGGTCTGTCCATGATTGGACATGAATTTCAATCCACTGAATGCCAACCATAGCAATAGGGTACTAGCCAGAATCATCCCGAAACAATTCAGGAAGACTTTGGGCGTAGTGAAGAATATGAACAGCCTTTTGAAAAAACTAGGCTTGGTACTGTTTGTTTCGCTCATAGAAACCGAATTCAAGTATTTTGTCAATAAATTCGAAGGGTTTATAACCATTGATTCCACATTGGTGGAAAATACAGGTCGCCGGTGTCATCCCCGGAAGGGAATTGATTTCGATAACCAATGTTTCCACCTTACCATCCTCGAAAATCCGCACGAAAGCGTCGATTCGGCAATACCCTTTTACATTCAAAATAGTCGCTACTTCTTTTAGGGTGTTTTTCACTTGTTGGGCAATGATCCTATATTCCTCCTTGTTTTTTGAAAAACGGGCCGGAGTGATATTCTGACCCTCCCCGGCTAGGAATTTTTCTTCCAAAGATAAGACCTCTCCGCCAGCTAAAGCCTCGGATGGCTCAAATATTTCATAAGTCCGGCCATTGTTCCCCTCATGATGGGTCAACATGCCTCCTGTAATTTCCAAAAAGTGCCGGGCCCCGTCGGCAGTTATCAATTCTTCTATTAAGACGGCATCCTTAATAGGGAATTCTTCCTTAAAACCGAGTTTGAGTACATGGATGGCTTCCTCCGGCAATTCTTCCTCTTTCCTGTAAATCGTATTGAAAAAAGCCTCCAGTTGTCGGCGGTTACGTATCATTTTAACGGCCGAACTACATCCGTCATCTACAGGTTTGGCGATGAATGGATATTGGAATCCGGCTTCAATTTTATCCATTTCCTTTGATGGGGCCGCTTGGTAGGATGTCCGTGGACTCAGGTATTGTTTTGCAACACTGAACCCGTGTTCTTTCAGGAGTTGTAAAGTCCGGTATTTGTTGATAGTGGTTTGTGACGAATCGGGATCCGAACCATTATATGGCAGTCCTGCCCTTTCTAATTCCTGCTGTAATGTCCCATCTTCTCCTGGCCTTCCATGCAGGGCGATGAAAACGCCGTCCACTTTCTCTGCTAGTTCGAAGGTAGTAAGATGACGGGGTTCGAATACCACATCGGCGGAAGCATATTTTTTTGTGATGCCCTCACATTCCATTTTTATATTTTCAACAATGGGATGCCGATGGAAGTCCAAAATCTTATCTCGGATATCATCTGCATTATCTTTCAACATCAGATTGATAGGGATTTGATATAGATCGAATTTTTCTTGATTGCCCGTAAGAAAAACCGGAATAGGTTCATACTTATCAGAACTAGCTAGTTTTTCAAAGACATTCCGGCCACTCTCGACACTAATATGCCGCTCGAAGGAATAGCCACCCATGATGACGGCTATTTTTTTCATCTGTTTTCCTTCTGTCTTCATTTTCAGAATTCCCCGATCCAATTGTTCCAACAAACGTGGAAAATGATTTACGGAAAGGGTATTGTTTGTTCTTTCTTGAAGAGATGTCCTTATCAGAAAGGTTAGGAACTGACTGGGGTTTAATCCGATTTCTGCCGCCTGATGGAAAAAGAAGGAAGAAGGCAACATCCCGGATGTGGTATTCGGATCATTGAGGAAAATCGTTCCTTCATCGTTGATGAATCCATCTATCCGGGCATATACATTGAATTCGAGATAATCAAAAAGCCTTTCACATTCCTTTCGGATGTTTTCAATATCCTTATCGGGTAAACCGATGGGTGTTACTTTTCTAGATAATCCCGGCAGATATTTGGAACGATAATCGAATACTTCTCCTCCTTTTACGATTTCCGTGGGAGGGAGAGCTGTTATCCGGCCGTCTTCACGACGAATGACGATACAGGAGAATTCCCTGCCTTTGATAAAGCCCTCGATGATGACCTTCTGTTCTAACAAATGGGCGGATAATCTTATTTTTTCCTTATGGGATAGGATGTGATCCAATGCTTTCAATAAAGCATCTGGGTGGTGGTAGGTGTTTCCTTCCTCATCATCCAAAGGGAATCCTAAACCGCTCCGGATATCGGTGATTTCTCGTAAGGTTTCGATTTTCTCCTCAAGGGATTTGTTATTCCAGTTTTTGGAATAAACGGTATCAATGAAAAAAGCGGCATCCACCTTTTCTACAAAACCTTCAAATCCTTTTTCATTTCCGATAATGGAAACACCGATGGATGAACCCTGGTTGGCCGGCCGGATGACCATAGGGAATTTTATGTTTTGCTGGGCTTTTTGATAGAGTTCCGTATGGTGGTTCCCCTCCAACCATTGTTCCCTTTGGATGACCATCACTTCGGGGGTGGCAAAGCCTCCGAGGGACATGACTTTTTTCTGGAAGGCCTTATCCATTCCAATAGAACAGGCTCTGATTCCACTTCCGGTATAAGGGATGTTGAGGGATTCCATCATACCTTGTATTTGACCATCTTCACCGAATTCGCCATGAAGGGCTAAGAAGGCAAGATCAATCATTTTCGGCAATTCTTCCGGCTTGACCCTTTTCCCTACTTGGTTGATAAGGGTATTGATATCTTCTATGTCTTTCAGACTTTCGATATAGATTTGGAAGTCATGAATAGAGTCGGGGAGGGTATTGATTGGAGGATAGAAATCCCGTATGGTACCTTTATATAGGTATTGCCAATCCAAGAGAATGAAATTCCTGAAACTGTCAACAAAAATCGGGATGGGTTCGAATAATGTCTTATCCAAATTATCATAAACCGTCCGACCGCCTGCAAAAGAAATTTCACGTTCCCGTGAAGGTCCTCCGAAAAAAATTCCTATTCTCATATCTATTGGGTATCCGACCTTTTTCTTCGTTCACAAATATAGGAATATTGTTATGGATGGTGGGATATAAATTATCGTTTGTAAGGAAGTCTTGTGGGAAGCGTAGGAGATATTGGATTTTTCGGTTTATACGAGAGCAAGATTCATCCCGATTTTTGATTTTCCAAAAATCGGGATGAATCTTGTTGGTTGTAATATAAATCAGAATTTATATTTGATTTGTGCCTTGATCTCGGAACGTCTGGGTTTGTCGATTTCTTCATTCCCACTTCCAAAAGTATCCTGATTGGCATAATAGGTCTGTGCAAAACGAAGTTCCATCGTCATATTCCGGATGCCTTTGTACCTCAGGTTGATATAGAAACGGGTTCCCTTGTTATAATAGGGTGGAATGAAAAATGAGTAAAGGATGTCATTCTCGTAAGCATAGATTCTGGAATCATAATCATCTGTTTGAAATATGGCGAACCGCCCGGTAAAAGACAAGGGGAATCCGATGGGTTTATAAATCCAATCCTGCATTAACATGACACCTTTGCTTTTGGTTGAAGAAATTCCATTGTCATAGAATGAAAATTCAGCCCTGTTCCGCAATTCAAAAGCTTTGCTGATTTTATTGGCAATATGTAATCGGAATAAAGTCCTACGGGTATCAACCAGATAATCTATACTGGTAACATTTTCCTTTGCATTTTTTTCTTTGAATTCATCCCTGTATTGAAGGTACACTGACATTTTCCGTTTCCGTTTATAAGTAATCCGGGCAAATAATTCACTTCCTTTGGAAGGAGCATCCACTCCGGAACGGAGCCAGGGATGTTTCCACCTGTCATAATAGGTGCTGAGAATCCAATTTTTATTGGGTTTGATTTCCAAACCCAGATAAATCCCTGTTTCATTATTACCTGCACTGGTTTCTGCAAAAACATTGGGGAATAACGCTTGATAATTCCTACTATAGTGTCTATGTACAACAGACATGGATACATTCCTATCCAATCCGATGATAAGCCCATTCATGGTAGCAATGCCTCCGTTGTCACTCATGGCGGTTTCTCCGAAAAAATTGAAATTCTGGATGACCCATGAATAATCCAGACTACCATTGATGAGTTGGTCGCCGTTGAAGGTGAATTGGTTGTAGGTAGAATAATTACGAAGCAGGGGGCTGCCTAATTTATCATATAAACCATTGAGAGCAATATGCCATGAGTCTCCCTTATACTTTAAGGTTCCTCCCGTAGAAAGGTGCTTAATGGAATTCTTGTCTATGATTTCTGCTTCGGTTCTATGTAGGCCGCTGCTTTGGAGCGAAGAAATCTGAAGAATATCCAAGTCTTCATCAGAACCATCAACAACGGAAATATTGGCATCCCTTCCCCGATACGAACCGAAAGCCATGATTTCGAAATGATCACCAAAAGTGAGGTTGAATGCTCCTCCACGTTTATGGAAATCTTCTCTGATAGAGGTGTAAGGTCTTAGGGGTCTTCCGGATTTTTTGATATCCATTACAAAGGAACTTTTTCCACTTCCGAATCCATCGAACATGATAAGTCCCTGTCCCATATTGACAGCGAAATCACCTAAGGCTATACCTTTTATTGTCTTATTGTAATCTTTTAGAAAAATATGTCCGGTGGCAAAATCAAAAAATGGGAATTTTTTATTGCTTCCGGAAAAGAATTCTTCTCCGGCATCCTTTTCCAGCGTGAATCCCCAACTAAGCCGCGTTTCATATTGATGCCTGAAACGGATTACATATTTATTCGGATCGCCTAGGTACGGAGCATTGACTTCGTCATCTTCAGGGTCGGGATCTTTATATCCTTTTTTCTCTTCAAGGATACGATCCATCCTTAGGTACATGGTATTTGTTCCTTTATAAAACATTTTATGGAGGGGGACATTATAATCATCCAGTCCTTCTTCTACGGTGATATAAGGTTTTATTTTTTCAATGATGTCAGGATAGAAGGAGGGAATACTTTGTAATTCATAAACAGCGATAAAATCACCACTGTTTTTTCTGTATTCGATAATGTCATTGATTTGTATATTACTTAGTAGTCTTAGTTGGGTTAAATCTTCCGCAGTGGCTTTATTTAGGTTGAGTGGTTTTTTCTTATAATCCTGAAGTACATCGATAATATCGTTTAAATCAAAATCTACTTCTTCATCCTGATTGGAAATGAAATCCTCGATGATGTCTTCATTGATTTCCAATTCATCGTCCGGAGTAGGGATGGTATCCAAGGCGGTGCTTGGAGCATCATCTCCTTGTGCTGATAATAAATGAAAGGACGAAACGAGGATAAGGCCTATGATAATACGTAACATAATTCTACATTTCAGTGGTAAAATAAAGGATTACTTGTTGCCTGTTTCCTCTGATTCCTTACCCTTGTTTTTATTCATTTCAAAGGCAATGGAAATAGCCGGGGTGAAACCGAGATCATAATGATAGCTGGACGCCAAATCAATCATTAATCCGTTTTTCAATTTAAGTCCCATACCAAAGCTGTTCAAAATAGGTTCTGTGCTGAAGCCGGCTCTTAGACATAGGATATCGATAAGAAAGTATTCTACTCCTGCCTTGAAGACGAAATCGAAATCTATATCTTTTTCCAACTCGCCGGTAATGGTCAATTTCTTATTGGGAATATAAGCCGCCCCTAACTTAAATACGGTAGGCACTTTTTCATCCGGTACGACTTCCTGTCGAACAGGATTGAAAACATGGGCTCCAATATACAGCTCTTCAATTAGTTGTGCCTGGACACCTAACTCGAATGTGAAAATGGATTTGTTGCCATAATCCGGGATGGAATAGCCCAAATAATCCACTTGAGCACCCAAGCTGATTTTTTTGGATAATTTTCTAGCATAGGCCAGTCCGATTCTTTGTTCATTATATCCGGAAAACCCGAAGTAATTCAAAGAAAGTCCGAATGTGCCGGCATTAGTAGGATAAGCGAATCCTCCTACGATGGAATTGATTTCCGAAGTAAGAAATCGTCTTTCGGCACCAATGGAAAAACCTAAACCTTCCATAAATGCGATACCGGCTTGATTACTGAATATGCTATGGATGTCAGTAAAAGCAACTGAGGCATCGCCCATTGCCAAACCTCTTGCTCCGGCCATGGGAGCGGAACTGTTTTGAGCATGAAGTTGGGTACTCCAACAACTTAAAACAATAATAAAAGTGGTCAGTGTTAATTTGATTTGCATGGAAATTAATTTTTCAATTCTATTTCTAATCCGTTTTCCTTTGTCAGTTGGGAGTAATAAGTACCTGCATCGGTCATTTGCCTATCCATGGTTTCCAGGTCTATCCTTACCAGTCCGAAACGATAGGTAGGGCCGAGATTCCATTCGAAATTGTCCCAGGTACTCCAATGCATATATCCTTTGATATCTACTCCGGATTGGATTAGTCCGTGTAGGATGCTCAGGTAATCCTTGATACAGGATATCCTTTCATTAGAATCATCAGAACAGATTCCGTTTTCGGTGATGATAATGGGTTTGTTATATTTTTGGTGGAATTGTAGTATGATATCCCTAAACGCTGAGGGCTTATAGGCCCACATTTTATCATGTACATATCCCATCTTATCCAATCTTCCGGGCGTATCTATTTCAGTTATCGGGAACGGATTCATCGGAATGTGTGCATAATAACTCAATCCCCAATAATCCACTTTTGAAAAATGATCGGCGGCTCGATCCATGAACCACCAACGGGCAAATTTGGCGACGATATTTCCAAGGAAATTAATTCCCTGGAAATCTACCGTATTACAAGAAATCCCAACCCATTTATCCGGATAAGATTTTTTAATCAGGTCATATACCACATCGTGTGCCTTGCCCATATGTTTCAAAACCTTATTGGCCTTGAAATAATTCTTTTTGAAAGGAGGGAAGCCTCCAATCATAAAACCATTGATGGCATATACATTGGGTTCATTAAAGGTATTCCAATTTTCAACCAAATCACCGAAATGTTCTATACATTGCCGTGCATAATCAATGAAAGCCGGGATATTGTCTTCATTTAGCCACGTTCCATTTTTTTCGAACCAGTTCGGGTTCATAAAATGATGTATGACGAACATGATACTTGTTCCTTCAGCATTCAGTTTTTGGAAGAAATCACGATATTCTTCAACGACATCCTTGTCGAATTCGGCGAAAGCCTCGTTCTGCAACCTAGACCAATCCACGCCACATCTGTACATCGAGCCGAATTGCTTGATATACCCGATGTCCTCATCCCTTCTTTTTTCATGATCTGTAGTACGGGAGAAAGTATATCCATCCATTGCCTCAACACCATTCCAATTGTGATCACCTGCTGTTTCGACTTGAGCGGCGGCAGTAGAAGTTCCCCATATGAAGCCATCCGGGAATTTTAGGAATTGAGTTTGATTCATATTCAAGATTATTCATATGCAATATAGTACTACATTTTAAATATTCCATATTTAAAAATATGAATCGGAAGAAGATAGGAGTGCTTATGGAAATTCAGAAGTATAAGAAATGCTTGAGTAATATTGAATTATGGCAAAGGATGACATGCCTATGAATCAGTTCTAAAGGAGGTGCTTTTTTAGTGAATTATCATTTTTTTGACATAAGTATGCTGTTCATTGACTACCTCGATGTAATATAAACCTGTGGGAAAATCCATTAAATCAAAATCATGTCTGGAAGCTTGGATTGACATGCTTCTTAACAGTTGTCCTTGTCCGGAATATATATTGACATCCTGAATCACTTCATCTGTGCTTTCCAATGAGAATAAGCCATTGTTTGGATTGGGTGAAAGTTGGAAACTGTTATCGAATTTCAAAACATGAGTTGAAGAACTGTAATCAACATGTAATAAAAGGGATAATGACTTAGTATTCAGAGGCATGATTGAACCATTATTGCGGATGCCATTGGTTTTTCCAATGTTGATAAAGAAAGGTACTTGGTTTTCAGTATTGCTCGAACGTTGTACAACGAGATCCCCGATAATTGTGAAATTGACGACGGCGACGACACCACGCCCGGATTTGGATATACCATTGGTTCTTGAAGCACTTATGTCAACACTCCCACCTGATTTCTCCTTGGATAACTCTAGGATTTGGTCATTGTCACAAAAGAAGGAACCATGTAAGAAGTCAATTTCGAATGAACCGGGTAAGATGAGTTCTTCGTCAAAAGAAAAAGAAGTGGAAAACCCGTAAAGATCTGCTGCGGGAATTTCATCAGAACCGATAATTAGCTCAAAACTGACTTGGATATGTTCAGGGTTGTTTGGATCGATAATAATAGAATCCTCATTGAATTCTAGAAGAATTGGAACGTCTGTTTCCGAGGCTTGTAATTCGGATTCTTCAAAATCATCATCATAATTTAATTCGATGACATCCAAATCCTGTTGATCAATAACCCCATCTCCATTACAATCACTATGTTTGAGGTCTATTCCGTGGGCATTTTGCATTCCCCAATCCTGACTGACCTGCCCTTGCCAATCGGTAGAAATATTTTCTCTTTCAGGCCCTTTAGAACCATAGTAGATGCCGATATTGAAAATATCATACATGTTGGCACTACCATCTGTATCTGTATCACCCGGATAAACGCATTCGGATGTTTTACAATTATCCTCTGCATCTAGAATTTGGATGGTTTGGCATAATATGTCTTCACAATCATCCCCTTGACTTTCATATTCATATTCTATACAGATTACATATGTACCCGGTTCAGGAGAAGGAGAAAGGTAAAAAGTCGGGTTGGTTTCAAAAACAATATTGCTTTCCTGAAAAAACCAATCGGTTGTTTCAGGAATGATATTGATGTCTTCCGAATTAAAAATGGAGCCATAGAGATTCCCGGCTTCATCAACATTGATTTCAATTTGAAATTCAGGACAGTGAGAATCGGAATATTCTATTTCTTGGCATGATGTGTAAATGCAACCATCATTATCAGAAAGGGTCAAGCAGACATTGAATTCCCCGGTCGATGTATAAAGATGTTGAATCGAAGCACCTTCTCCCGTTTGTTCATTACCAAAATCCCAACTGTAGTCCAACGGAGCAACACCATTGACACCTGTAACCTGAAAATGGAAAAGCCCGGAAGTGTATGGATCTTCAGAAGAACTAAATGAAACATTACAACAGAAACCCTTGACAATCAATAGGATTGACAGGGTGATAGTAGTGGATATGTGTTTGTAGTATTTCATTTCAACTGTTAGGAATACAATAATCCAGTATAAATGTTTAAAATAAATGCCTTAAAATAAAGAACAATACTATTGTGAAATACATAATGATTGAGTGTTCAAATTTACATAAAATATTGATATTAAATCAATTATTATATTATTTTTATTGAAAAAATCACAATAATTCGCCTTGTCAGGTGTTAGTTCACCTGACAAATGCTAGTGAAATGGAGTGTGCGAGGTGAACAAACACCACGCACGGCACTGGTTTTGTTTTTTGTCCTGTACTTATATTATTTTTATTGAAAAAATCACAATAATTTAAAAGAAGAAGCATTTGGAGGCGAAAGAAGATAAGATTATCAAACTCCTTTCTACATTGTCAAAATACGAATTGTCCCGTTTTGACAAATTCTTAAATTCCCCTTATTTCAATGAAAATAAGGAAATGGTACTTTTCTTTCGGGCTATCGTCTTGTTTTTGGAGAAGGATCATGATCCTATTCGGCAGGAAATCTGGCAAAGGGCCTTCGGAAAGCGAACCTATACGATTCAGAAATATAGGAGGTTCAATTCGGATTTGACCAAGTTGGCCTATCGATTCCTTTCAATAGAGTGGCATGAAAGGAATGGTTTTTCCGGTTTGGAAGGTGTTCTGAAAAAAGTGAATAGTTCCAATCTAAGCAAACATTATATGACAGCTTTGAGGAATATCCGGAAGGATTTGGATGGGAATGATATCCGGAATGCTGATTATTACTACTACAAATATGTTTCTGAGTATGAATCCCATGTTCATTTGGAAAGGACAAAGGCCAAGCGGAGTACCCTTTCGAATTTACAGGATGCGGATTCATATCTTGATGTATTTTATATCATCAATAAACTGAAACATTATTGTGATGCACTGAATTATAAAACCATTCTCTCCATTGAAATTGAAGTGAAGATTATGGCTAACCTCATTCGTTTCATAGAAGAGAATGATTATCTGGATTATCCGGCCGTTGATATTTATTATACGATAATCAAGACCTTGGTTGAACCCAAGGAAACAAGGAATTATTTCCATTTGGAAAAATTGTTGGAACAGCATTATTCCTTATTTCCACTGGCTGAGTTGAAAACCCTTTATATATACGCTACGAATTATTGTATCAGCAGTTTGAATTCGGGGAATAAGGAATTCTTCGAGCATCTGTATTCCTTATATTTTACGATGTTGAGAAGGAAGACCTTGTTCAATCATGTGGATGAATTGGATGAAAGGCATTATAAGAATATTATTACCCTTGGTGTCAGACTGAAAGATTATGAGGGCGTGGAATCCTTCATCCTTGAATATAGTCCGAAACTGAAAAAAGAACATCGAGAAAATGCACTGACTTATAATCTGGCCCATTTGTATTTTGCGAAGGAGGAATACAATAAGGTCATTGGGCAGTTGAGCCGGGTGGAATATAAAGATATTTTTTATGCGTTGGGGAGCAAGCTGATGTTATTGAAGACATATTATGAATTGGATGAATTCGCTGCATTGGATTCGCAAATTGATACCTTTAGGATTTATCTGAGAAGGAATAAGTTGATTTCCGGAAAGATGAAAACGCAGTATATGAATTTTTTGAAATACCTGAAGAAAATGGTTTCCATTCCCAAATTCGAGAAGGAAAACTTCCGGAAATTGGAGGAGGATATTGAAAGAACTGTGGAAGTCAATAATAAGAATTGGCTGAAGGAAAAAATCGCATTATTAAAATAAGATAATCCATCCCAAAATATTTCAATAAGAATCGAAATCTGAAAACACTCTTAGGTTAAAGTTGTGCTAGTTCAAGGATTAGTAACCAAAATGATATATTGATAATCCAAAGTCGTGTCATCGGTTTCCATGAGCCTGTAGCCTGCATCTTCCAATTCGTTTTCAACCGAATCGGCAGAAACCCTGAATTCTTCGGGAGGACTATGTCCTTCCGGTAGTCTTTTTTTCTTGTAATCGACAATGAGTAGCTTGGCGCCGGATTTCATTCCTTTTCTGAGTTTGGAGAAATATTCTACCCTGTTTTCTATATAACAATATGTATTCACCAAGATGATGGCATCCGTTTCCCGTTCCTTGAGTTTCGGATCATTTTCTTCTGCCAACCTAGTGTCTATTCTTTGCTGTATCGCTTCAGGGAATTGCAGTTTGGTGCTATCTATGTATGAAATGAATCGGTTATCAATATCTATGGCAATAACCTTCTCCGCTTCATGTGCGATACGGAAAGTGAAATAACCGGTGCCGGCTCCGATATCTGCTATCGTTTTGCCTTTCAAATCACCTAGCATTTCCAATACTTTTTCCGGTTTTTGCCAAATGATCCTATCCTTGCTTTCCAATTCTTCAATAATCTGATTGAATTCATTACCCTGTCCTCCTTCATGATGATGATCATGGGAATGGTGATGACCATTGTGATCGTGGGCATGATCGTGGTAATCATGGTCGTTAACCATAGGATGGCGTTCGCTATGATCATATTCCTGTTGCCAACATCCCGAGATTGAAAAGGCGGTTGTAATAAGGAGAATGAAAAAGAGAACGTTTTGAAAATGCATGAGACGGTTTTCTTAGTTGACTGCAATATAAACCAAAAGATTCGGATTCACCACCCGAATTTTTTCCAATCTTCTTCATAATCGACATCGGAAAGGATTGGAAGCATATAAGAAGTCAGTTTGTTTTTCTTACATTTTTCCAATGTCAGAGGCAGAACTTCCGTAGTACTCCAGGGTATATCTTCAAAAAGAAACTTATGGAATGAAGCCATACCTAACAGATAATATCCCTGGTCGAAGGTAGGGCCGATAACCGTATCATATTCCAATAAGATATCGAATGCCTGTCGAATGATTCCAGTAGAGAGCTGTGGGCAGTCGCTACCGATAATGACGACTCTTCGGGATGTGAGAAACGACTGTTCAAAAGCATTTGCCATCCGTTGTCCCAAATCACCTTCGTCTTGTAGGAATTTCCGATATGTTTCATTGTCCCACTCATCATCCATATTGATGGAATGACTGTAGTAGAGATGTTTGACATATGGAATTGAAGCACTTTCCCTTCGGGTATGGGCTAATAATTCCTTATAAATCCTAAGAGCCTCATCATCTCCGAGAGTGGCTGCCAAGCGTGTTTTTACTTGTCCTCTTATCGGATTTTTGATAAAAATAAGAAGGGTATCCTGATTTAATTGCCCCATGAACGACGCTTCTTGTCACCGGATTCATTCTCATCCGTTTTGATGACCTGTTTGCCTTGTTCCAATTTCTTGGAAATAGCAGAATAAGGCCCTGTGACGATCTTTTCGTTCCCTTCCAACCCCGAAAGGATTTGGATGAATTGGTCATCTTGAATACCGGTTTTGACTTCTTTCATAAGGACGGAATCCCCTTCTAGGAGGAAAACGACTTCTTTGATATCTTCATCTTCGTTGGATGATGCTTTTTTCTTTTTCTGCATATCTCTTGTCGTGACCGATTGGATAGGAACGGAAAGGACATCTTCCTTCGACTCCGTTTTAATATCTACAGAAGCAGACATTCCGGGTCTGAAGGCGAATTTATTCCTTGAGGAAATCAAATCCTTGTAGGAACTTCTATCAATTCTGATTTTAACGGTAAAATTGGTGACCTGATCCGTTGTCAACATGGCATTTGTGGTATTACTGGCAGAGTTGGCAATTTCCGTTACTTTACCCGTAAATATCTTATCCTGATAGGCATCGACTTCTACCTTGACCTCGTCTCCCAGATTGACCCGAAGTACATCGTTTTCACTGACATCAACCTGGACTTCCATATTGCTCAGATTGGCGATTTTGAAAATGACATCCCCCGACATTTGGGTTGTACCCAAAACGGTTTCACCTTTTTCCTTGCCCAAATATGAAACGATGCCGGACATCGGGGCATAGATGGCTGTCCTATTGAGGTTGGTTTTGGTTTCCTTTAGAGTGGCCTCAGCACTCTTGACAGTATATTCTGCTGATTTTACCGTTTGTTTTGCTGCTTCGACTCCCGCCTGCGAAGATAAGACTGTTGCATTGGCAGCTTCGAGATTGGCTTCGAAGGAGCGTAGGGAAGATTGGGCATTGTCGAAATCCGCTTGGGAAATCACACCGTCTTGCAAAAGTTGTTTGTTTCTGTTGAAAACGGCACGGGTATTTTCCAACTGGGCTACAATCTGCTTCTTTTGTGCTATGGATTGTTGCAATGCCGCTTCTGAACGGGAAAGATTGGCTTTGGCATTGGCGACTTGGGCCTTGGAATTATCCACACTGGCTTCACCTCTTTCTACGGCTGATTTATAAAGATCGGGATCGAGCTTAGCCAATATTTGGCCTACGGTCACGGAATCCCCCTCTTCAACATACAATTCCACCAACTCTCCGGATACATCCGAACTGACATTGATTTCCACTTCGGGGAATACTTTTCCACTGGCAGAAACCAATTCTTCTATGGTTCTCTTTTCTACCTGTTCCACATAAACCTCCAGACCTTTGTCGCTGCGTTGCTGATTATAAAAATATCCTCCGATTGCCATTAATATAAGCAATAGGACAATGCCGAGAATAACCCAAAAAAGACAGCTTGATTTTTTCCTAGCCATATCTATTCAATAGTTGATTGTATCATTTATAATTTGATAGCCTTACCTTGATAAAAATCCAAAATTTTCAATCTGAAAAGGAAATCATACTTGGATCTGATGACTTCGGTTTCAGCCAAAGCCAGGTTGTTCTTTGCCGTTGTCAATTCAAAACTGTTGGCTGTGCCGACATCGAATTTTTTCTTTGTGTTTTCGTAGGATGCTTTAAGGGATGTCACAGAAGAAAGTGCGGATTCATATGTTTTTTGAGCCGCTTTGGCAGTTGCCAATGCATTCTGTATTTCCACCCTTAGATTCTGTTGGGTGATCTCATTCCTCATCCTGACGGACTCGGTCTGTAATCTGGCCCTTTCGATGTTGGATTTGGTCAATCTATTATCCCAGAGAGGGTATGAGATACTGATGCCGATATTTTGACTCAGGTTATCCCAAATCTGACTAAAATAAGGATAGTTCTTTTCAGTCACTTCAAATCCGACGGAAGGCGTATTGATATATCCGGTAGTTGGAACACCATTCAATTCTCCGGTTACAGGGAGTTCCGTAATTGTAACAACTTGTTGTTGGTCGAATATTTTGGAACGATTGGAATAATTGGTATTGATTCCTCCAAAAGCGGAAATGGTAGGCATTTTGGTTGAAGCAGCAATTTTTTCGGACATTTCCGCACTGTTCAATTCATATTGTCCGGCACTGATGCCGGGTTGTGTATTATACGAGGTTTGGTACATTTCGTCAATGGAAATGGCATCAAGATTCACATTGGGTACATCGACCTGCCCCGGTTTTTCAACAATGATTTCCTTGGACAATTCCATGAACATGATTTGTTTGAGGCTCAATAAGGATAGATCAACGGCATTTTGGGCAGCAATGATGGTTTGTTGTTCCCTCGCTACCTGTGCGTCTAGATCCAAGCGGTTATTCTTGGGTAACAATCCCGCTTTGATGAGTTTATCGGTTTGTTTAATCTGTGCTTGGGATAATTCCATCCGTTGACGGGCTGATGTCAATTGCTCTTCTGACAGAAGGACACTCAAGTAGGCTTGGGCAACCTGCAATGCAATATCCTGCTCGGATTGTTGTGCATTCAATTCCGCCGCTTTGATATCCAGTTTATCTTTTTTAATGGTGTTTTTTACTCGTCCTCCGGTATATAATTGTACCCCTGAATTAATATTCCATGAATTTATAAATGAACTTGCCGTTTCGAAAGAGTTGGTTGTAGGGTCGATAAAACGACCTGAACTCAGGCTGAGGTTCGTTCCGGAATTCAGGTTTGGATATCGGGACATTTTATCCTGGGCCAGGGAAATCTTGGCATTTTCTATATTAATCCTTGATTGTTGTACCGTTATGCTTTTTTGTTGGGCTTCTCTGATGCAATTTTCTAGAGACCAGCTTTCTTGGGATTTCAAAGAAAACGGAATCAGAAATGAAACCATTGACAAAAAAAATGTATTTCTAATAAAAGTGTTCATATCCGAATATATCTTACCAAAGGTGCAATTCTAATCAAGACCCTTACAATGGACAATTTATTTATATCAATGTTCATTAAATTCGGATTAAAGTAGGATTGAATAAGGATCAAAAAAGCCACTCTTTACAGAATGGCTTTTCAATTTGATATGGAATTTTTTTATTGCGTGAAAGCAAATCGGATGATATTGGCACCCATTTCCAATGCCTTTTTTCTCAGATCCGGGGGATCTTTATGTACTTCCGGATCTTCCCATCCGTCACCTAAATCACTTTCATAAGAATAGAAACAAACAACTCTGCCTTCATGGATGAGTCCGAATCCTTGAGGAGGTTTATCATCGTGTTTATGTATTTTCGGAAGCCCGTTATTAAATGTGAATTTCTGCCTATAGATTGGATGGTCGAAGGGTAATTCGACAAATTCCAATTCGGGGAAAACCTTTTTCATTGCAGGTCTGACAAAAGGATCCATTCCATAATTGTCATCAATGTGGAGAAAGCCTCCGGCTAGGAGATATTCTCTTAGGTTCTCTGCTTCTGAATCCGAAAATACCACGTTGCCGTGTCCGGTCATATGGACAAATGGATAATTGAATAATTCTGCATTATCTACCTCGACTGTAGCATAATCCTCATCGAAGTTAGTGCCTAGTTTAGTATTGCAGAAATCTGCAAGATTGGGCAGAGCCGTAGGGTTGGCATACCAATCTCCTCCTCCCTGATATTTCAATAAGGCCAATTTAAGGGTCGGTTCTTCAGCAGGCCTGAAAGCCATGGTAAGAAGAATTGCAATTGTGATAAAAATATATCTAATTTTCATATGCTATATAACTGTTGGGCAATATGTGCGGAATGACAGGCAACCATGCCGGCCGTTTCCGTTCTTAACCGGCTATTTCCCAAACCGACGGTTTGGAATCCATTATTTATAGCCAAGGATATTTCGTCTTTTGAAAAACCGCCTTCCGGACCTATCATTATTATAACCTGTTCAAATGGTTTTTTGATGTCTAGGAAATCGATTTTTTCTTCCTCCACCCAACAAATATATTTGGAACCTCCAATATCCGCAACCTCTCTGAGGAATTTTGTAAAAGGAATCAAGGGGTTGATTATAGGTAAATGGGCTTTCAGGGATTGTTTGGTGGCTGAAAGAGCTATTTTCTCCATCCTATCCAATCTCAATTTGTTCCTTTCGGAATGATGACATTGTAAAAATGAAACTTCATCAACTCCGATTTCGATGCATTTTTCCACCATCCATTCCATTCTATTGATGTTCTTGGTGGGAGCAACTGCCAGATGGATATGGTAATTCCATTTAGAGACCGATTCTTTTTCAAGGATTTTTAACCATGTACCCTTCTTGTGGAGTTCTTGGATTTTCCCTTTATATTTATTGCCTTTTCCATCAATGAACCAAATGCAATCTCCTATATTTTTTCTGAGGACTTTTACACAATGACGGGATTCTTCCTCTCCTAGAACGGCATTTTGTCCGGTAATATCATTGGTGTAGAAGATTTGCATTATAATATTTGATTTCTGCAAATATACCATTCGAGAAAATAATACTTGGAAATCTTTGTCGAAAAGCAACAATACCTAAATGAAATTTGTCTTTAATAATGTCCATATTAAAACGATAAAAATGAATAACCGATTCTTTCTATTTATTTTCCTTATGTTTACTTTCTCCATCACCCAAGCTCAAAACGATATCAGGGGTAAGGTTTTGGATGAGAACAACGAACCTGTTTCCTTTGCCAATATCATTCTGAATCTTTCTATGGATAGCAGCATGGTCAAATTGGAATATACGGATGATAATGGCGTCTTCGAATTTCCTTCGGTGGAAAATGGAGATTATTTTCTGACCGTTTCCTATGTCGGATATAAGGAATTCAATCTACCTGTCATGGTTGCTGGAGATAATAAGGACTTGGGGACGATCAGTTTGGAAGTCGTTTCTAATGAATTGAAGGAAGTGACTGTCAGTGCCACTCGTCCGATTCTGGAAGTTAAACCTGACAAATTGATTTTCAATGTGGAAGGAAGTGTGAATGCACAGGGCAATGATGGTTTGGAATTATTGCGTAAAGCTCCCGGTGTCGTTATTGATAATAATGATAATATCTCATTGGCGGGTAAAAGCGGAGTCCGGATTTTTATTGATGGAAAGCCCTCTCCCTTAGGAGGAGAAGACTTGGCCAATTTCCTTAAAAGTATGGACAGTTCCAATATTGATAATATTGAAATCATTACGAACCCATCAGCCAAATATGAAGCAGCCGGAAATGCGGGCATCATCAATATCAAATTGAAAAAGGATAAGAATCATGGAAGTAATACGACCTTGACGGCCGGTTATGGAGTGGGGCAGGTACAGGTTTATAATGCCGGTGTTACATCCAACTTCAGAAATAAGAAAGCCAACGTATTCGGATCCTATAATTATAATGGTGGTTCTACTTATTGGAGAATGGACAGTGACCGTGTTCAAAACGGTATCGTTTATAATATGGATATGACTTCACAAGGCCCCCGAAGGGGGAATTTCTTCAAATTCGGTACCGATTTCTTTCTTGGAAAAAAGCAAACCATTGGATTTCTTATTAATGGGGGAGCGAGTTATTATAACAGGAAAAGCGATAGTTCCAATGAGCTGTCCACATTTGGAGTAGAAGGTATAGACAGTACCCTTGTATCCGATACGGAATCGGATACCAAACAGCAGAACTATAACTTCAATTTGAATTATAAATATGATATTGGTAAAAGCAAGTCCCTGAACTTGGATGTGGATTATGGCATATTCAGGAATAGGCGGGAGGAAGATCAGCCTAATATCTACATGGCTCCCGACGGTACCGTTTTATCGGAAAGGAATTTTTATACGGAAGCGCCTACCGATATCGATATCATTACTTTCAAGGTAGATTACGAACAACCTTTATGGGGCGGTCAATTGGGTTTCGGAGCAAAGACGGCTTTGGTCAATACCGATAATACCTTTGATTTTTATGATGTGGTGAATAATTCATTGTCTTTGGATACCGATAGGAGTAGTCAATTCGAATATCGGGAAAATGTCAATGCTGCTTATGTTACCTATGCCCACAAAATCGGAAAATTCAATGTTTCGGGTGGATTGAGAATGGAACAAACGAATACTTTTGGTGAATTAACGAGTTATATGCCTGAAAATGATCCTGAACCTGTAGAAAGGCACTATCTGGACTTTTTCCCATCGGGAGGCATCAGCTATCAACCCAATAGGAAAAATTCTTTGGCACTGAATTACAGCCGCCGTTTGGATAGGCCTAATTACCAGAACCTGAATCCTTTTGAATACAAGACGAATGAACTTTCATTCAGGAGTGGCAATCCATTTCTTCGACCCCAATACACACATAACATTTCCTTGTCCCATACTTTCAATTATCGTTACACGACGACCATAGGTTTCAGCAAAACCTTGGATATGATGTCTCGGATAACAGATACGGATGGGCGTGCGCTTATCCTAACATGGCTTAATATTTCCGAACAGGATAATTATTCCCTGACCTTCAGTGCTCCGATTACCATTACGAAATGGTGGAGTAGTTTTACTAATGTTTCCGCTTTTCACCTACACAATAAAGCCGCTCAGAATGAAGAAATAAAAACAATAGATGTAAAAGTTACTGCTGCATCGTTTTATTCACAACATACTTTTTCTTTGCCCTGGAAATTGAAGTTCGAATTGTCCGGTTGGGGTTCTACCCCTTCAGTATGGGGGGGCGTATTCAGAACCCAAGGTAATTTCAGCATAGATACCGGATTACAAAGGAAATTCCTAGATAATAAGTTAAGTGTACGATTAGCAGTCAGTGATATTTTTAGAACTGCCGGCTGGGAAGGTAGAAGTGAATATGGTGAAGCAGTTTATGACAGCACCGGAAATTGGGACAGCCGTCGTTTTAAAATAAACCTGAGTTATTCATTCGGTAATCAGAATGTGAAATCCAGAAAACGAAAAACCGGTTTGGATGATGAAATCAAACGAGCTTCGGGTGGCAGCGGAAATAATTAAAATAGGAAGGGGATGCATTAGATGTTATCACTCGTGATAACATCTAATGCATCCCCTTCTTATTAAAAAAAATATTCATTTACATTTTAATGAATTTCCTGATGGATGATTTACCCGTATTTTCCATTGTAATCCTTAATAAATAAGAACCGTTTTGTAAATCATTTATTGGAATTTCATTCGTATTTGAAAAATTATTCAGTTCCTTTCCTACCATATCCAGAATAGTAACCCTGAAATTTTCATTAATTCCATTGATCCTGATTAATTCATGGGCCGGGTTGGGAGAAACCGTAAATAAGATATCATTATCCAATTCATTTACAGGCGAAGCGAGATCATTTGAATGACGTTGGAAAAAATCCCAGAATTCAATTGTCGAAGATAAGTCGTTATTCGTCCCTAGCCAGATGTGGGTTCCTCCATGAATCGTATAAAGGATCACCTCGGTATCGTTATCACAATCCGGATATTCTGTTTTAGTAATGGTCAGATTGTCTGCATTGCTGTCCGGAACAGGAGTGTCCACCGGTGTTTCGGAGCAGCCATTGATTTCCCTCCAGTTTTCCATGGTCTGGGCAACCGAATTCAATCCGAACCCCGGATCACCGTTGTAATTAACGGTCTCATCAGCATCACCATGCATATGCAGGATCGGTACGGCTCTTTCCGGTGTACAACCGGCATCGATATTCGTAGCAATCGTTCCTGCTTGGGAAGCGATGGCGGCTACCTTGTCTGATAATTCGCAGGCAATGCGATGGCTCATGATCCCTCCCATCGAGAACCCACATGAATAAACACGGGTATGATCTACGTTGTAGGTCAAGATCATGTGATCAATCAACTGCCTGAGAAAACCGATGTCGTCAGGATTGAATCCCGTGACACTTATGGTCGTACCGTTATTCCATGCGTTACCGGCAAATGGGGCGGGCAAACCTTGTGGATATACCGCAATGAAGTTTTCCGCTTCACCCAAAATCCCGAATCCCGTATTGGTCATATTTTGGGCATTGTCACCAAGACCGTGTAGAACCAATATCAAAGGCATTTTCGTATTTTCATTATGGGATGATGGTAATTGTACAATATAGCTGCGAGCGCCATCGGCAGTGACCATCGTTTCGGTAAATTCCTGCTGGGCATTCAGGCTGAAGCTGAAAAAGAGAAGTAAGGTTAATATCCGATTCATTTTTTTGTATTGATTAAGTTGAAAGGCTAAATATACAAAATCGATAAATTTTTACCTTTGGATCGTGAATGACTTCTTCAAATCTAAAAAAGTATTGGGCCGCCCTTTTCTGAAATGGGCAGGAGGAAAGCGGCAACTCATACCCGAAATTATTCAAAATCTGCCACTGGATTTTGATAATAAGGAATGGACGTATGTCGAGCCGTTTTTAGGAGGAGGGGCATTATTGTTCCATATGTTGAATCATTATGATAATGTATCGAAGGTGATTATTAACGATTCCAATTCGGATTTAATATCGTCATATACTTCAATACGGGATGATTTGGAAAATCTAATTATTGAATTGAAGAAAATCGAAGAAGAATATCTGATGGCGTCGGAAGATAGCCGTGCGGCTTTTTATTATAAAACGAGGAAATGTTTTAACGAAGGGACAACAAAAGGAAGTCTTCGTTCTGCCCAATTCATTTTCCTGAATCGTACCGGATTCAATGGCTTATATCGGGTCAATAAAAAAGATAAATTCAATGTGCCTCATGGAAAATATGCCAAGCCTAACATATGTAATTCGAAGAATCTGAAAAAAACCAATCAAATATTACAACATGCGATTATCCTCAATGGCGATTATAAATCAACATTGGAATATTGTGAAGGGGATAATATTTTCTTTTACCTGGATCCGCCTTATCGTCCGTTAACTAAAACATCGTCATTCAATTCGTATTCTAAAAAGGCATTTGATGATAATGAACAAATCAGATTGAAAAAATTCTGTGATTTTTTAGATGCGAAGGGGATTAAATGGCTGTTGAGTAATTCTGATCCGAAAAACTATAATCCTGATGATGATTTTTTTGATGATTTATACAAAGCGTATTCGATTAAGAGAATTCAAGCCAAAAGAAGAATCAACTCAGTGGTTGAGCAGAGGGGGACTGTTAGTGAGTTATTGATTTGTAATTATTAATTAAGAATGAAAACCGGATTGTTTCAAATAATTATTTTTTTTGCAATTTATCTTTTGCCTCCCGGTTTGATTGCAGCTGATATTATTCCCTACGAATATCGGTATGAAACAATGGGTATTCTTATTTTGGGTGTTCTCGTTTTCACCTTTTTTATGAAATTCAATAGAAAGGAATTGGGGATGAGGAATGATAATTTCAAAAAAGCTTTCATCATACAAATGACTTTCGCTTTTGTGGTCATATCCTTAGTGGTTTTGATGACCCAAACCGGATTGATAAGGAGTTTGGAACCACCGGGCGACTTTTGGTTTTATCCGATGTATCTGTTCATTTCAGGACCGGTACAGGAATTCATCTATCGATCTTCGGTGTTTGCTTTTTTAAATCGTTTTGATTTTCTGAACAGTTGGCATAAAATCTCATTGGTCGCATTCAATTTCGGATGGCTGCATATCATTTATCTCGATTGGATTACGCTTGCATCTACTTCAGTTATCGGTTTGATTTGGACTGTTTTATATACCTATCGTCCTAATTATTGGGCGATCTCTATCGGACATGCCCTAGTTGGATTTTCTGCCATATGGTTCGGCTTGGTTTAAATCCGGATTAAAAATTAATTATTGTGGTATGATTGGATTACCTTTGTCGGCATAAGCAAATCGTCATACGCCCGGAACCATGTTGTTAGAAGAAGTAAAGCTATTTACAGGAACGGAATCTCGTTATCTCGCTGAAAAAATCGCAGATGCATATAATGAACCATTGGGCAAACTGATCCTTAATAAATTCAGTGACGGTGAAATGTCCCCCGTCATTCATGAATCAGTAAGAGGTGCCTACGTTTTCTTTATCCAATCCACATTCACTCCGGCCGACAATCTTTGGGAATTACTCCTGATGATTGATGCCGCAAAAAGGGCTTCCGCCAAATACATTACTGCGGTTATTCCATATTTCGGTTATGCCCGCCAGGACAGGAAGGACATGCCCCGGGTATCCATTGCATCCAAACTCAAGGCCAATATCCTTGAGGCAGCCGGTGCAGACCGTGTGATGACACTGGATTTCCATGCGGATCAGTTACAGGGATTTTTTGATATTCCCGTCGATCACCTCAAAAGTGATTACATTTTCATGCCTTATCTCAAAAAGAAAAAATTAACCAATGCGGTCTTTGCTTCACCCGATGTCGGAGGAGTAAAACGGGCAAGGAAATATGCCAATTATTTTCAATGCCCTTTGGTGATTTGTGATAAATACAGGAAAAAAGCCAATGAGATAGCCGGCATGACCGTGATTGGAAATGTAAAGGGAAAGGATGTCTATCTGGTAGATGATTTGATTGATACGGCAGGTACGCTTTGCCGGGCTTCCGAAATGTTGAAAATGAAGGGAGCGAAGTCGGTAAGGGCGATTTGTACCCACCCTGTTCTTTCAGGGAATGCCTATGAGAATATTTCGACTTCTGAACTCAAAGAAGTGATTGTGACCGATACCATCCCCTTGAAAAGAAACATCAAGAAGATCAAAGTCTTGTCAACAGCTAAACTTTTTGCCAAGGCAATACGGAATACCCATGAAAATAAGTCGCTTTCCAAGTTGTTCTGGGAGTAGGACTTTTAGAGTATTCAATAGGATATTTTGTGTTTTTGGGTTATGATTTTTGAGAATAATGGCTATCTTTGCATTCCGTTTGGAAACAGTAATGCATTTTTATTAAATTTTTACCAATGGAAACGATAAAAATTACAGGAGAAGCAAGAACCGCAGGAGGTTCGACATCGGCTACCAATATAAGGAAGGAAGGTAAGATACCATGTGTTGTATATGGGGGAGGTGAATCCACTCTTTTTTCACTTAATCCTTTGGATGTGAGATCCTTGGTCTATACACCTGATTTCAAATTAGCTGAAATAACGGTTGATGGAAAGACCACTACTTGTATCTTGAAGGATATTCAGATGCATCCTGTTACAGATAGTATTATGCATATCGACTTTTTAAAGTTGGTGGATGGTCATCCTGTGAAATTGGATGTTCCTGTCAGATGTGTAGGAGTATCTCCCGGGGTAAAAGTCGGTGGTAAGCTTCAACAAAAATTGAGGAAAATCAGGATTAAGACTGTTCCTGAAAAAATAGTCGATCACTTGACTGTTGATATATCTGCATTGGAATTGGGTGATTCAGTTAGGGTTCGTGATATCGATTTACCCGAAGGTATAGAAATTATGAATCCGATGGCTAATCCCGTAGCTTCTGTGGAAATTCCACGTGCTCTTCGTTCTGCTCAGAATGCTGAAGGTAAAGCTGGAGAAGTTTCAGCAGCAGAGTAATAATTAATTGTCTGCTAATAGTTGGAAAAATAACATAACTAACCATATTCAATCCCTTCCGGCTTTGTCGGAAGGGATTTTTGTTTTAATCCATTAATAATCATAGGATTAAGTGAGGTTTGTATTTGAAGAATCCTCCGTGTTATGTATTGTTTGTATTACAAAAAGTAATTTTTTTATTACTAAATGTAAAATAAACTTTACAAAATGGAGTTTATTCTATACATTTGATTTTGTAACCAAATTTTTTTGCTATGATTTCGAAATATTTGTTTCCCCATAGGGTGAAAAAAATCGGTCTGTTTTTGATGATTTTCGGTTTTATGGTTGGATTCCCGATTTTACTGATATATTTTTTCGGGAGTGCTGAGCTACAAAGTAGTCTGTTGGAGTTCTTACATAATACCTTTGGCTTGACCTACAAAAAAGGTTTTTTTGGTAATGGTCTGATGGATTATTTTTTTGATGAAGTAACCAGCGTATCATTCATAATAGGTGCAATCCTTTATGGTTTTTCAAAGGAGCAAAATGAAGATGAATTCATCTCCAAGATTAGAAGTGAGTCTTTAATGATTGCTACGTATGTTAATTTTGGAATACTCATATTAGCCATCATAGGTATTTATGAGATGAATTTCTTCAAAGTGATCACATTCAATATGTTTACTTTGTTGATTATTTTCATTCTTCGTTACAAGTATGTATTGTATCGACACGAAATATCATTGTCAGATGAAGAATAGACTTAAAGTAGAGAGGGCGATTATGAATCTGACCCAGGCTCAATTAGCTGAGTTGATAGGAGTTAGCCGACAAACTATTAATGCCATTGAAAAAGGCAAGTATGTACCATCTACGGTATTGGCACTTAAAATGGGGCGGGTATTCGGTAAGCCTGTGGAAGAGTTCTTCTTTCTAGATGATGAGGATGTAAAATAAATTAAAAAACCGTCAGGTGATTACCTCACCTGACGGTTAAATCAATATTCGATTCCTGATCTTAAATGGTCAGGCTGGTACGGCCTCTTTTTACGAATTTGCCATAACCGGCCTTCAATTTACATTTTCCTTTTTCTATTCCAACTTTACCCCTTAGAAGAACGGTTTCCGTTTTTCCTTGCAGTTCAAAACCTTCATAACTGGAATAATCCGCATTCATGTGATGGGTTTCTGCAGAAAGGGTATGTTGCTTATTCGGATCGAAAATGACGATATCGGCATCCGCACCGATGGCGATGGTTCCTTTTTTTGGATACATTCCGAAAATCTTGGCAGCATTGGTAGAGGTCACCTCAACGAATTTGTTCAGGGATATACGTCCTTTGGCCACACCTTCCGAATACATCAATTCCATGCGGTGTTCTATAGCCGGATGACCGTTCGGGATTTTGGAAAAATCATCTTTGCCCATTTGCTTTTGCTTCCAGGTAAAGGGGCAGTGATCCGTTCCGACAACCTGTACCAAACCCTGATTGATCCCGGACCAAAGAGCAGTCTGATCCTTCTTTTCCCTCAGTGGTGGACTCATGACCCATTTGGCTCCATCTTCTCTTTCATACAATGATGCATCCAAGACCAAATATTGGGAACAGGTCTCAACAAAAACCTTTTGGTTCCTCATTGTCGCTTTTCTTACTGCATTCAATGCTCCTTCACAGGTCATGTGTACGATATAGCCGGGGCAGCCGGTATAGTGTAACATGTCTGCAAAACGGCCGGATGCTTCCGCTTCAGTGACTTCCGGTTGTGATAAGTAGTGATACAATGGTGTCAGGTTGCCTTTGGCTTTATTCTTAGCAATCAAAGAATCAATCATATCACCATTGGTCGCATGGACGGTAACCAAACCACCATTTTCACGAACTACTTTCATCAACTGAACCATCTGCCCGTCATCGATCATCAAAGCTCCTTTATAGGCCATGAAGGTCTTGAAGGAAGTAATACCTTCTTCCTTAATCATTTTGACAACTTCCTTGGCAACCTTATCATTGAAATCGGTCACCGCCATATGATAAGAGTAATCACCTATGGCTTTTCCCTGTGATTTTTTCTGCCAGGTTTTCAATGCGGAACGAAGGGTTTTTCCTTGGGTCTGTAAAATGAAATCTATAACCATTGTCGTTCCTCCATGCATGGCGGCACGTGTCCCGTTTTCATAATCGTCGCTTGAAAATGTTCCCATAAACGGCATGTCCAAATGTACATGGGGATCGATACCACCCGGAAAAACCAATTTGCCCGAAGCATCTATGGTTCTTTTTGCCTTGACGGAGAGGTCTTTGCCAATGGCATTTATTTTTTCTCCCTTAATGAAAATATCAGCGATATAATCCGATTCCGCTGTTACGATTCTTCCGTTTTTGATTAAGATTGACATAGGTTCGAATATGTTTATTAAGTTTTTTAATGATTTAAGAAGTCTATTGGAATTACGTCTTATTCCTCATCATCAAAACATAGACAATAAAGGAAATAATAAATCCGGTAAACCATGAAAGATTATAGAGGAAATCCACTGCGGGTACAAAATATCCTATTAAAGCTATAAGAACACCTAGAACAAGAGCAACGATTGCTGCCGGATTGAACCCGCCGGAATAATTGAAAATGCCGTCCCGTTTATATAATTCCGCCAGAGGAATTTCCGTTTTTCGGATGACATAATAATCTGCTAACATGATTCCCAATACCGGCCCCAATAATCCGGAAATGAAAATCAGGATACCCGAAATGGAATCCATCAGCCACCAGGGGCAAATCAAAATGCCGATAATACCCGTAATCACTCCTCCGCCTCGGAAAGAAATATTCTTAGGAGACAGATTCGAAAATGCGTTGGAAGGGGCGATTACATTGGCGGCGATATTGGTACTCAATGTGGCAATCAATAAAAATATTTGAGCAATTACGACTACCACGGGATTGGAAAATTTAGCTAACAGTGAAACCGGATCCCAAGGAGCGTCATTGGCAATCAATATATCATCGAAATTGATCAAAGCGGCACAGGTGACGAATATTCCCACAAAGGAATACAACATCATCGTCCCCGGTAATCCGATAAATTGTCCGGCGACCTGTGCTTTCTGTGTAGCGGCATAACGGGTGATATCCGCAATACTCAAGGACATAGTTGCCCAAAATCCGACCATGATGGTAAGCCAAAGGATATAAGACCATAATTTGGCTCCGATTCCGCCGGCATCATTACTACGTTGGGATAAGGTAGCTTTGGAAGAGACTAGGTAATCATTTCCTTTTTTGGCTCTCAATTGTACCTGTATGTCATCCGGTTTTCCCGAATTAATGGCTATCGGTTGATCGGAAAACACAGTCCAATTCCCTTCATTTCCATTTTGGATGATTCTATATTCTTCAGCTTTATTCTTGCCTGTTTTATCTTTAATGGAATTCAATTGGAAATAAGTCCGGCCGTCTTTTTCAAACCACTCCGCACTTGGATTGGCCAGTTGTTGGCTTTGTTCCAAAACAATTCCGAAGCCTCCGGCTTGATTCCATCCCCATCCGATGAGGAAAAGTCCCATGGCAATAAGAATCGGAGCGGAATATTCCTCCAGCCATTTAATACTTTCCGTTCCTTTCCAAATGAAGAACATATTGATGAGCCAGAAAATGGCAAATCCGAGGAATTTTCCAAGTGTCAATTCGGGGCCGACCGTTCCGCCGGTCAATGCCTGATAAATGGCATAAATGGCCAAGCCGCCTATCCAGGTTTGGATACCGAACCATCCGCAGGCTACGACGCCTCTAACTATGGAGGCTATATGAATGCCATTGATACCGAATGAGGAGCGGCCGATTACAGGAAAGGGAATGCCATATTTTACGCCGGCATGACCATTGAGTACCATGGGGATTGTAATGATCAGATTCGCCAATCCGATGATGATAAGTGCTTCCAACCAACTCATGCCGGCAACGATCATATAAGATGCCAACAGGTAGGTTGGAATACAAACGGCCATCCCTACCCAAAGGGCGGCCAAGTGCCACATACTCCAAGTTCTTTTTTCCTTGGGTACGGGGGCTAAATCTTCACTATATAAATCGGAGTGGGAGAGGTCTTCGTTCAGTTCGATTATTTCCTTACTCATGTAGGTGCGGGTTGGTTTTCTGTTTTGTAAATGGGATAATCCCGAATAAGAAACCGGACATCATCAGATGTGGTGATGTCCGGTTTTATTAAATATTAATGACAATATTCGTCTGCGATATCAATGACTTGGGAAATGATATCCATTCCTTCATCAATTTCCGCCTTGGTTACATTTAAAGGTGGAGCGATGAAAATGAAATTCCATTTCACGAAAGTGAACATACCTAATTCCCTGACTTTGGCAATCATTCTACCTGTCGGGATCGCAGCATCACCGGAAGCATTCCAAGGAACGGTCGGTTCTTTGGTTTCCCTGTTTTTCACCAATTCGATACATCCTAACAAACCGGTATTCCTGAAGTCTCCGATAGAAGGATGTTTGGCTTTCAGTTCATTGACTTTCTGTTCGACATATTTGCCCATGATGGCGGCATTCTCAACCAGATTTTCATCTTGGATGATTTTCAGGTTGGCGATTCCGGCTGCACAGGAAACCGCATGAGCCGAGTAGGTCAAGCCGATGGCCATGTAATTCTCATTGAAGAATTCGGCGACCTTATCGGTAACGACCGTTCCACCCAAAGGAAGATAACCGGAAGTCAAACCTTTGGCGATACACATGATATCCGGTGTTACTCCATGATTATCTATTCCGAACCATTTTCCGGTTCTTCCGAATCCGCTCATGACTTCATCACAGATAAGAAGGAAACCGTACTTGTCGGCCAATTTCCTCATTCCTTTCCAGTAGTTCGGTGGATACTTGATACATCCGGATGAACCGGACTCTCCTTCCATCAAAACTGCCGCAATGGAACCCGGATTTTCATATTTGATGATTTGTTCCAAATTCCTTAATGCCATTTCTCCGCATTCCTCGAAAGAGGATGTTCCCCAAGGACAACGGTAGAAATAAGGATTTTCTACGTGTACGAAATTAGGAGCCTGTTGACTATCTACGGCATGCCGTCGAGGATCGCCACAAGCAGACATGGAGCCGTAAGTCGCACCATGATAGGACCGATACTGTGTTATGATTTTATATCGCCCGGTGTACATCCGAGCAATCTTAATCGCATTTTCGACGGCTTCGGAACCTCCAAGCGTGAAGAAGGTTTTGGTCAGATTACCGGGTGTGATATCTGCAATCATTTTGCCTAATTCGCCCCTGGCTTCGGTGGCCATTCCCGGATAGACGAAACTGACTTCCTGCATTTGTTTGGCAACGGCTTCTGTAATCCTTTGGTCACCATGACCGATATTGACATTCATCAGTTGGGAAGAAAAATCCAGATATTTTTTTCCATCCCTATCATATACATAACTCCCTTTTCCCCTATGGGCATTAATGGGATTCAAGCCGCCTTGTTTGCTCCAGGAAAACAAAGTGTAATCCAAGCAATT
>JAHDFN010000189.1 GCA_020628145.1 Saprospiraceae bacterium
ATATAAATACCATCATTTCCTAAAGAAGACCTTGCCTCGTTACGAGCCATGTTGACTTTCGAATTCATCCGCTTCCCAGACGACCCTCATTCCCTTTCCGCCACCACCGGCGGTCGCTTTAAGAATGACAGGATATTTTATTTTCTTGGCGATCTTCAATCCTTCCTTGACATCTTTTAAAAGGCCGCCGGAACCGGGAACAACAGGTACACCTGCTTTGATCATGGTTTCCTTTGCGGTAATCTTATCGCCCATCTTCCGAATCATATCGGGAGTAGGCCCGATGAATTTGATTCCATATTCCGTACAGACTTCTGCAAAATCTGCATTCTCTGCCAAGAAACCGTACCCGGGATGTATCGCATCGGCATTGGTAATCTCAACTGCTGCCATGATTTTAGGAATACTCAGATAGGATTCGGCCGAAGATGGCGGGCCGATACAAACGGCTTCATCTGCAAAACGCACATGAAGGCTGTCCTTATCGGCAGTAGAATAAACCGCTACGGATTTAATACCCATTTCCTTGCAGGTACGGATGATCCGCAAAGCGATTTCCCCTCTATTCGCTATGAGAATTTTACTGAACATAAAGCCGGTTTAATTTGGTTTGATGAAATAATTTTCCGATTCTCTTATCCGTTGGGATCAACCAGGAACAATACCTGATCATATTCGACCGGAGCAGCGTCTTCTATCAAGACTTTTACGATTTTACCGGAAATTTCCGATTCTATTTCATTGAATAATTTCATCGCTTCCACGATACAAACCACATCCCCTTTGGCAATGGTGTCCCCTACTTTGACATAAGCGGGTTTTTCCGGCGAGGAAGATCTATAGAAGGTTCCAACGATTGGTGATTTGACTTCCAAATACGATGCATTATCATCCTTGGCTTCCTCTTTTTCTTCTTTAGCCGGCTTGGCGGGAGCAGGTTCGGCAGGAATCTGGACTGGCACGGATGCCTGTGGCACCGGAGGAGAAATGTGTTGGACAGGTACGACTTGGGGTTGTTGTACAGAAACCACTTGGGGTTCTCCAGCTTTCCTTTTGCTTTTCTCGTAATTTTTAGTTCGGATGGTCAGCTTAAAATCACCATCCTGCATGACGAATTCCGAGAGATTGGATTTGTTCAGCAATTTTACGAGTTCTTGAATATCCTTAAACTCCATAAGATTAAAATATTTTTGGTTTGGTCGGTGTATGGTTCAATATTAATGGAAGGGAATTATTTAGCCCTTTCCACATAACTGGCTGTTCGAGTGTCTATTTTGATTTTATCCCCTTCATTGATGAACAATGGCACACGGATTTCGGCACCGGTTTCAACTGTTGCGGGTTTGGTTGCATTGGTAGCAGTATCCCCTTTGATTCCCGGTTCGGTATAGGTAATTTCAAGGATCATGTATTGAGGTAATTCCATAGTAAGTGGCAAATCCTTTTTCACATCAAAAAGCATATCCACATTCATGCCTTCTTTTAGAAGTTTGGGATTCTCGATGATCTTTTCATCCAAGGTGATTTGTTCATAACTTTCATTATCCATGAAGTGGTATCCCATATCGTCATTGTAGAGATATTGTTGTACTCTCCTCTCGATCCTTACATCATCCAATTTATGTCCCGCAGGCCATGTGTTATCCACTACCCGGCCATTGGTAAGGCTTTTGAGTTTGGTTCTGACAAAAGCCGGTCCCTTACCCGGTTTTACATGGAGGAATTCAACTACCTTATATACATCGTTATTGTAATTGATACACAACCCGTTTCTGATATCAGATGTACTGATCATTACTACATTCTAATTTGGTTAATAAAATCAAGGCGTGATGAATTCTATGTTTCCATACATCCATCATTCCGCATGCAAAGGTAATAATTATTGTACGCAAGTACCTGATTAATGGCCTAATGATTCCAAATTCGGAAAATCACCCTGCTTCGTATCCCCAAGTAATCCAAACCGCACCCCAGGTAAAGCCTCCTCCGAATGCTGTCAGGATAATATTATCTCCCTTCTTGAATTGGTTTTCCCATTCCCATAGACAAAGAGGGATTGTTGCAGCCGTGGTATTTCCGTATTTATGGATATTCATGGTCACTTTTTCCATTGGGAATTTCAAGGATGAAGCCACCGAGGTAATGATACGTTTATTGGCCTGATGAGGCACAATCCAATCGATATCACTGATTTCCAATTGATTCCGCTTCATCAGTTCCTCAACTACCGAACACATTCCCTTAACTGCATACTTAAAAACCGAGCGGCCTTCCTGTATGACAAAATGCTCACCTGCTTCAACGGTTTCTTTTGTTGCCGGTTTTTTTGAGCCACCCGCCGTTATGTAAAGGAACTCCCTACCGGAACCATCACTTTTCAAAACAGCATCCCTGTACCCGATTTGTTCTTTTGTAGGTTCTAACAATACGGCTCCACAGCCATCACCAAAAATGATGCAGGTGGCCCTATCTTCATAATTGATAATGGAAGACATCTTGTCTCCCCCAACCACGATTACCTTCTTATACATTCCGGTTTGGATGAATTGGGATCCAACCGTAATGGCATAGATGAATCCGGAACAAGCTGCTTTGAGGTCGAACCCGAATGCATTTTCCAAGCCCAACTTATCACATAATGTATTGGCCGTATCAGGCATTACCATATCCGGGGTAACGGTAGCGAAAACGATTAAATCGACTTCTTCCTTGGCTATGCCTGTCTTACTGATGAGTCTTTCTACACATTCTACAGCCATATCGGAAGTAGCCAGGTCTTCCCCTTTCAATAACCTACGTTCAACTATTCCTGTCCGGGTTCGAATCCACTCATCATTAGTATCTACCATTTTCTCCAAGTCCTTATTACTGAGTACATGTTCCGGCACCCAGCCTTGGACTCCTGTTATGGTAGCATTAAAATCCGACATAGATTAAATTCATTTAATTATCTCATTCTCCATACTTCACTATGGATTATCAGCGAAAGTAGGCAATTTGATTTGATTTATTGCAAAGAAAAGACGGACTCTACCTGATAAAACCTAACTTAACGATGTTGCCACAAGCACCTGGCAACAGAGTATGAGGAAAAGAATCCCCCCTAGTGGGTTTTAGACTAAGTGAAAGGGAATACTGCATTTGATTTTCGATCCGAAATTGGGTGTATTTTCCAATTCCAAATTACCTTGATGCATTTCGACTATCTTCTTAATAACTGCCGTTCTGAGGATGGTATCTGCAATTGGAGGGAATTGTTCCTTTCCATCAACGGCAAGTACCTGAACACCTACCACACATTTGACATCGGACTTACTTTGAAGGTATAAGTGGATTTTGAGTACCACATCGGCATACAATTTACCGATATTCGTAGCCAGTCCGACGATCACCCTTTTCAAGTCCAAAGAATTCCCTAACAGCATTACAGGGAGGTCTTCCGCTACTCCCGCTTCAATTATTCTAATATCCTTGGCATCGGAGGAAATATATTGAACGGCATCGTACAATATATTTTCCAAAGAAAAAATATTCTTATCGGTTGTACCTCCGGTACTGTCTTCTAATGGATTATCATCTCCGGGGAGTCCCATTACGATTTCCTTGAGACGGTCAGAAAGGCCATCCAATGCTCCAAGGAGGCCCGTTGACCGATCATTGTTATTTGTGACAAAATCCATAATGGCATCCAAAGCCAAATCCAAGGAGCCTAAGGGTGTATCATTATTCTTGGATATCGAATCAAAAACAAGGTTCCCTCTCTTGTGTATGTCTTCTTTCTTCCTTAGTTTCTTATTTTGAAGTGCCAATATCTGTCTTTGGATTTCTAGTTCGTTCCTTTTCTGCTGATAATGGCGGAAATCCTCATACAATGTGGTAAAGTCATATATTTCCCAAAGGATATATTCCTTTCCTTCTATATGCGAAATAGAAAATGTAAAATCATAATATCCCGGAAGGAAGGAAGCGGGGTTCTCTACCTTGGAAAACAACAGTTCCGGATCATCCGTAGTCAATTCTAAAACGACAGGAAGAACGCTTTCTACAAAAGGGAACCATTCCTCCACCTTTTTGCTTTTCAATTGATTCGCATCAAAGATGGAATTACAACTTTCAATCATCCGCCCTCTTTTGTCCAAGAGAATAACTTGGCAGAATTTGGCTAATTTCCGTTGTCGGACCCGTTCAATATCTGCTCTCATTTCGACTATACCCTTTTCAGGAGCTCTGCTCCAAGTTCCTGAAATAATTCTTCTACACTTTCTCCTGTTTTAGCACTAGTCGTAATATCACATTTCTGTGATAGTTCCTGCAAAATATTTTCAACTTCACCTTCTTGAAGCAAATCCTTTTTATTCCCAACTATCTTGAGTACGCTATTGGGAAGCAATTGTCTCAAATGTTCAATATCCCTATCGATATGTTCAAATGTCAATGGTCTTGAAAGATCAAAGACATATATGATTCCTGCAGCGCCGAGGAAATAGGAAACCGGAACTTTGTCTTGGGAAACCTCTCCTGCAATATCCCAAAGAAGAAAGGAAACTTCTTCCCCGTCAACTTCGGTAACCTTCTTGTTCACTTTTACCCCTATCGTTGTCAGATATTTATCACTAAATCGATTGTAAACGAAACGGTTGAACAAGGAAGTCTTCCCTACTCCGAAATTACCTGTTAGAATTACCTTTTTACTTAACATAAATAGTTTTCGTTTTCATGTTGACCCTTCATATCCCCTCATGTTTGAAATATTCGGCCAGTTTTGATGAAAGTTTATTTGTATCAGTTTCTTCCGCATTGTATGAAAAACCTTTCATTTCGCCTTCGGCGAAATCCAATAAACGAGCAGCTATCCGATCCTTTTCGGTGGCAGTAACAGAGCCATTGAGGATAACTGCGGCATAATACAGATGAAAACTTTGGATATATATTTTATATGTACCGTATTCGATCATTTCCAAATCCTGCCTTTCCTTGCTAAATGCATCTTCTACAAATGCCTTGATAGCTGTCAGCATACCGGCGACCACATCTCTGTCCATGGTCGTATTACGGGAGTAATGTCCCAATAAAACCCCTGAATCCCTTTCTATTAGGAATACTTCTTCTATCGAAGTGCTATCCATTTCACTAAGCAATAAGTCGCCTTCATTGACGCCGAATACCATCGATTTGAATCTATTGACCAATCGTTGGGTAGAGAAGAAATTCCTCAATCTGTCATCCAAACTTTCCTTGAGGGATACGAACTGGTGACTTACGTATTTCCTCACCATCTTACCCATTACGGGATAGACAACATCCAATAGTTCGTCCTGTGATGCCTTGAGTTTACGCTCTACGATTTTATCAACTTCCTTTCTATATTCTTTAGGGAATTTCCTTTTAAGGGTTTCTATGTGGAATTCAATCACGGGAGCTATTCTTTCCGAAAGCTTATCCGGATCATCTAATAATTCCTTGATATCGGCAATATCATCCCTGTCCTCTCTAAGGAGGATATCACGGATGATGGAAAGCATCATCTCGTCATTCTGCTTTTGAGCATCGCTACCCATTGGTTTTGCAGATTTTTCGGATGTCACTTTAATGCGATTTTCGATTACTTACTCTTTCCGTTTAAAAGCTTCTTACCCATGTCCTGCAATAATTGCCCCAACATTTCCTTATCGGATTTGGTAACTTTATTGAGTTTTCCGTCAAGGGCATTGATATTATCCTTGATAAGGGATTCCAATTTATCGAATCTATTCCCCATATCTTTTTCAAGTGCGGAAAGTCTGGAATCGATATCCTTTTCCAAAGAAGTGATTTTCTTCTGAATATCCCTTTCCATCTTTTCTTCCTGGGATTTAATTTCGGCAAAACGTTTTTCAAATTCAGCAATCTGCTGCCCCATCAGGATATCCCTGATGGTACTTATTTCGCCTAACCCTAATGTTTTTTCCTCTTTTGCCATCAAACTAAATAGGTTTTTTTCTTCCGATTATACATATACAATGTTACAATATCAGTAATTTTCAGGGTAAATGCCCAAAAAACAGCCGACATATTATCAAAACAGCCGTATCCTTAGTAAAACACGGCTAAAATATGTGACATGCATAAAGGGCCGATTATCAATAAAACAGCGTTGCTGATTCTAGTAGATGAATTCACCCCACGTATAACATATACGATGAATTTCGTATTCCGTTGCGTTTTAGGGATTGATTTCAAGATAATAAAACATATTTCCGATTTTAACGCGTCACATAAATGCCGACTCTCCTACTCAACAGCTTCACAAAATGAAGTCAGCTTCAGTATTATTCCCCAGGGCCTACTCTATGAAAAACATATACACAAATTCAATGCCCAAATATGCTATGAAGGAGATATTCCCTACTTATCATCCGATGACGATCTTAAGGGTATAGATCCCTTTTCAACTATATTTTTCTTTCTATCCCGTTATGAAGAATATCTTCCCCATAAAAAAGACAGGCATGATCGGTTTTTATTTGGAAGTGGATTGGACAAGGAGAATTGGCGAAGGATTCCCGTTGTGGATATGTGGGTCGATTGGATTCGCCTACGGTTAATACAATACTACCCGGATTTACAGTTAAAACCCAAATCGTACCAATTCCAGCCCACATATGACATTGATCATGCTAAGGCCTATTTATGGAAAGGGAGGAAAAGGAATTTACTGTCATTAGGTAGGGATATCATACAATTAGACTCCAAAACAATTCAACAAAAATGGCGGGTATGGCAGGGTCGAGAGAAAGATCCTTTTGACGTTTACGAATATTGGGAAGAATTCCATAATACCCGGGGATTGTCTCCTGTTTTTTTCTGGCTATTGGGCGATTACGGCCCATATGATAAAAACCCATCCGTAGATCATGCCGGATTCAGACAATTAATTAAAAAGGTATCTTCTAAAAACGAAGTGGGCATTCACCTTTCTTATCGCTCCCACCTCAATATCAAACAGATAAAAAAGGAAATTACACGTTTGAAGGAGATTACAGGAGAAAACGTTGTTAAAAACCGTTTCCATTATTTAAGGTTCAAGCTGCCGGAATCCTATCGATTATTGTTAGATGTAGGGATAACCAATGATTACAGTATGGGATTTCCTAACCTCATCGGTTTTAGGGCCGGTACGGCCCATAGTTTTCTTTGGTATGATTTGGAAAGGGAAGTCGTAACCCCTCTTTGGCTACATCCATTCCAAATCATGGATGTAACATTAAAGAACTATATGAACTTATCTACGGACAAAGCTTTTGGAGCTTCCAGTGAAGTCATTAATAACATTAAAAAATACGGCGGCACGTTCACTAGCCTATGGCATAATAGTTCATACCATCTACCGGTATGGGATGGGTGGAAAGAATTCTATGAAAAATTATCGGAGGAGGCCCGAAAAGGATATTAGGTCTGTTCTTGGAAAATCTTTTTGATTCTTAGGATAAGTTCATTGGGACGAAAAGGTTTGGTAATAAAATCGGTGGCTCCCAAACGGAAGGCTTCCAATACAATTTCATCCTGTTCCAAAGCGGAAATCATAATAATGGGCGTATTGCTTTTCTTATGTTCCCTCAGATGCGAAATCAATTCCAGTCCTGTAACATGAGGCATCATGACATCGGCTACTATTAAATCAGGTGCATCGGCTGCTATGATTTCCATAGCGATACTCCCATCCTCTGCCTTAAGAACTTCGAAACCCTGTTTCCGCAAGCGGAATTCCAAAGCAGTCAACATTATTTCTTCATCTTCACAGATGAGTATTTTCATAATTCTTCTAATCTTATGTGATCACCAAAACGACATTACCATAAGTAAGTCGGGATGCACAAAGATATAAAGAAATCAGAGTTTGGAGAATTCTGATTGAAGTTCTGCATGTGCCAAATTGCTTTGGCGGGTCATGATGTCCAATAAAACAGGTAATTCGTCAACAACTCTTTCCTCTTTTGCTATTTTTTCAATAGTCTTATTAGCCTCTGTCAATTGCTCATTCCCAACAAAAGCCAAAGTGGATTTGAGTTTGTGGCTGACGGCCTTAAGATTTTTCCAATCACCGGCCTTACCCAATTCGATGATTTTTTCGACTTCTACAGGGAGTTCGGCCAAGAGCATTTCCAACATGGTCTTTTTCATGTCGGCATCTCCATCGGCCATCAAATCCATATAGGACAAATCAATGTGTTTGTTACCACTCTCTACCATTTCTACGCTAAATTTTCGTTTTTATTAATATAAAATGCCAATTTCTCAAAAAGTTGTTGGGGTCTGAATGGTTTGAGGACATAATCGTCCATCTTATGTTCCTTGAATTTATCATCCTTGGCAATTTGGGCATCTGCCGTCATCGCCAATATCGTTATTCCCGACTTGGATTCATCCAGGCTTTCCCTGATGAATTCGGTGGCTTCATAGCCGTCCATCACCGGCATCTGGATGTCCATAAGAATGATATCAAAATCGACTTCTTTCAATAATTCAACGGCTTCGGAGCCG
>JAHDFN010000190.1 GCA_020628145.1 Saprospiraceae bacterium
TAAACCAATTTTAGAACATCTTCGAAATCTTTCTTTTTCATTATTTCTTCACATATGAATGCACTCATGACATAATGCGAAAAGTGTCTGTTGATAGAGGATTTTCGTCCTTTTTTGAATTCTTCGAGGAAATTCATTTCAGGGTTTCTTTTTAATTCATCTTTAAATTGCTGCTTCAGTTCTTCCATACTGTCATAACTTAGGCCATACCCACCGTAGTAAGTCGAAATGCCATTTACAAAAGGCCAATACATTTTTTCTTTATCAGGCAGGTTGTAATATAAATAGTCGCCAATATATCCGAATCTATAGTTTTCATTTTTTGTCCCAGTAATATAAATCTTGCCTCCGTTATCGGTAAAACCTAAGTCATAACATAAAAAATTACATTGTCGGGCACTATATAGGAAACCATATGATCTTAAAAGTTCGTCTAAACTTTCAAAGCAATAATAATCCAGAGAAGACTTCGGTGTTTGGGTAAGCTCTGATAACTTATCTTTGAAATTGGCGAATTTCTTGGCTTTTTTGTTATCGATGGTTCCGCTATAATGGTAGTTGACGTTTTTGATTTTTTTTTGATTTGAAATTTGACGTCCGTTCTTTGAAGGGGCAATAGAATCTGTAGTGGTTTTTATAGGGCAATACTTTGAATTCTGTTACCTGGTAAATGAATGGCGTTTCATTTTTTACACCGCTAAATGCAACTGTTATGAAATATGTGGATTTATCGGGAGTATATGATTTTAGTATGATAGGATCGTTGAATATAGGATTGTTGTTTTTTCCTATTCCTGCCAGTTTATTAAAGAAAAATTCAAATTCCTTTAAATGGGTGGAATCAACATACTCGTTTGAATATGTTCCGTTTTGTGCTTCTGTCAAAAAGGCTATCAGTGAATTTTCCAGCTTGGATGATTTTATACTGTCTTTTTCCGCCAATTCAAGATTCAGGTTCCTGTTGATCTGAATTTGACCATATGATAAGTTGCAGACGAAAAATAATAGGAAAAAAATAAAGTGGAAATTTTTCATAATGGATTTATTTTAATTTCCAATAAAAGTAATTGCAATACCTCCGGTTATTATTGTCGTTTACATTCTTTGACAAATTTTTGATAAATCATTAACAAAATCCCTTACTTGGGTTGGTGTATTTTGGGGGAAATGTTTTGTGGTTTATATGGATTGCAGTCAGGAAATATCTTCCTCCAATTTTACCAATTGCGAAGCTAGAATCGAAATCAGACAATAGGTCAGGAAAAAATAAAATCCTTCATGTAAAAGTGCATTGATATCCTTGTTGGATTTTGTAGCAAGGAAAGCAAGGAAAACACCGACCACAAAAACATCGGCCATAGACCACTTGCTGATTACGGAAATGAATTTCAATAATTTTTTTCTGTACTCGATTGCAGATTTGAAAATAAGAACGAATAATAATCCCAGAGCTTTGAAAATCGGAATCAATACACTGAACAATAAAATCAAAAATGCGACAAGTGTATTGTCATTCTCATGCAATTCTTTGATGGTTCCCATGATGCTCCTTGTCGCAGAATAAAGACTGATTTCCCCAATAATGGGCAAAGTAGCTCCGACATTTATGGTCAATATATCTCTGGTCAAACCCGGATAAAGACATCCGAGGGAAATAAGAATAAGTATAAGTGCGATGATATTCCGGGTACTCATTTTTTGTTGGGATTTTATTTTTTATCGAATGCCCGCCCGCCTCAAATAGGCATAATATTTTTTGGCATTGGCATTATGTTGCTGTAATGTTTTGGCAAATGCATGTTCCTTAGGACTGTCATTGACATTGTCCGGTGGCTTGGCACAGAAATATAGATAATTATGTTTTGCCGGATTCAAGACGGCATCAATGGAAGAAATCGAGGCCATCATTATCGGCCCGGGAGGGAGACCTACATATTTGTAAGTATTATATGGGGATTCAACTTCCTTGTGCCTGTTTGTGACACGCCGGGTATCAAAATCCTTCGTAGCGAAAACCAAGGTCGGGTCGGCCTGTAATAACATTTGAATCCGCAATCTATTCAGATAAACACCGGCCACCTTGGGTTTTTCAGGTTTGTATTTGGTCTCGGCTTCTACGATGGATGCCAAAGTATAAACCTCTTCTTTTGTGAGGTTCAGTCTTTCGGCCTTGGCCATTCTTTCAGGAGACCAGAATGCCTTATTTTCCTTTACCATCCTTTTCCAAAAACCCAAAGCATCCGTATTCCAGAAAAATTCGTAAGTATTGGGGATGATACTACTCATTGCGGTTTCTGTGGTAAGACCATACTTTTTCAAAAACGATGCATCTTGGAATAATTCCAGAATATCAAGGGAATCCGCCTCTATGATTTTCGAAACCTTCCCGGCAACATCTTTCGGTAAACGACCATAAGAAAGTGTAATATTGATCGGACTCTGTCTTCCTGACCTCAATAATTGAATAAGGGAACGGTTATTCATTTCAGGCTTTATCTTGAAACGACCCGCCCGCATCGTTTCCCGTTGGTCGAATTTCATATAGCCCGCAACAGTCCGAAAACATTTTTCATCTACCAGAAAACCATTGGAATCCAGATTTTCTACCAAATCCTCATAACTCGACCCGGTCGGAACCATCAGATAAGGCTGTGGCAGTTCTGAAGGAACATTGGGTAAATAAATAGCCTTATAGGTGGGGTAAATCCAAAATATACCAATCAAAGCTAGGATGACCAATAGGATGAACCCATACCGAAGGAACTTTTTCATATGCTATTTAGGTTTTGAAATCATTGCAAAGATGATAATTTTGCAGTATTTAGGAACTTGTTTAAAATAAAAACATCATAAACCGTCCTGTCGTTCCGAAGTTTTCGGAAAGGAAAGTCCGGACAATGTAGAGTACCGTGCCATCTAACGGATGGGGTTCCGTTTTCGGAATACGGAAAGTGTAGCAGAAAATAACCGCCTTCGCAGGTAAGGGTGAAAATGTGAGGTAAGAGCTCACGGCTTTCCTTGGTAACAAGGATAGGGTACAAACCCCACGGATTGAAATGCCATGTACACCGGCGCTCCTTTATTCTTTAAAGGAATCAGGTTGCTCGCCTGATGCCGGGGGGTAGGCAGATGGAATATCGGTGCGAACCGGTATCTAGATAAATGACAGGACATGCCTTAGGGCATGACAGAATCCGGCTTATAGGTTTGTGATGTTTTTATTTTTAAGAAGCTGTTTGAATTTTGCTTTTGAAAAATGTTATAGTCCATTTTTTTGCTAATCAAAGCTCATTTTTGAGTGAATAGCCTTAGCTATTGACGAAAAAATAGCTGAAGAGTAGAGGAAAAAGGGGCATAACAAATTCTAATTGTTAAATTCAAACAGCTTCTTAACAACTTCTTCATTTTAAGTCTTCTTTCAAAGGCCATTTCTTATTTTTGCATTGTGGTTGTTTGAGAAGGCTTCCCAATTAAGGATGGGAAGCCTTTTGTATCATTCTTGAACAACAACTAGATCAAAAATAGAATAATGTCGGATTATCTCTCCCAACTCAATGAAATTCAGAGAAAAGCAGTAACCCAAATCAATGGGCCGGTCATGGTTATTGCCGGACCAGGCTCAGGAAAGACGAGGGTACTGACTTATCGTATCGCACATATCATACAATCCGGCATCCCTCCTTATCAAATCCTTGCACTGACATTTACCAATAAGGCCGCAAGGGAAATGAAAGAAAGGATAGAAAAAGTAGTCGGTGCTAATACCCGAAATATATGGGCCGGTACATTCCACTCTATTTTTGCACGTATCCTAAGAAGCGAAGCCGAAAAAATCGACTACCCTTCGGATTTTACCATTTATGATACGGATGATTCCAAGAGCCTCATTTCTACCATTATTAAAGGAATGAACTTGAATAAGGAACATTACAATGTAAATGTGGTTAGGAATCGGATTTCCAGTGCCAAAAGTAACCTTATCCCCCCTCGGGGATACAAGGAAAACGAAACCCTCATGGCAGAGGACAAAATGGCCCGCAGACCCTATTTCCACAAAATATATGCAGAGTATTCCAAAAGGTGTAAAAGAGCAGGGGCGATGGATTTCGACGATCTATTATTCCAGTTCTATTTTCTACTCCATACCAATCCGGATAACGTTCTGGAAAAATATAGGGATAGGTTCAAATATGTTTTGGTTGATGAGTTCCAGGATACGAACTATCTGCAATATGCCATCATTAAGAAATTGGTCGATTTCAAGGGAAGTGGGAAAAACATATGTGTGGTAGGAGATGATGCCCAAAGTATTTATGCGTTTCGTGGAGCAACCATAGAGAACATCCTGGATTTCGAACAGGATTACCCTGATTTGAAAACATTCAAACTGGAAGAGAATTATCGTTCTACCAGCCATATCGTTCAAGCAGCCAATCAGGTTATAGAATATAATTCTAAACAACTCAAAAAGAAAATCTGGTCCCATAAGGGAGAAGGCCGCAAAATCAAATTGATCAAGGCCATGACGGAAGGAGAGGAGGCAAAACGGGTAGCGGATTCCATTTTGGAATTGAAAACCCGAAATCATCTCCATAATAAGGATGTGGCAATTCTGTATCGGACCAATTCCCAATCAAGAACCTTTGAAGAATCCTTGAGGAATTATAACATCCCTTACAAGGTTTTCGGTGGTACTTCTTTTTATCAAAGAAAAGAAGTGAAGGACTTTCTTGCTTATCTCAGATTGACAATAAATCCTTTAGACGAAGAAGCCCTGAAACGGATTATCAATTTTCCTCGGAGGGGCATCGGAAATTCGACTTTGGATAAGATAACCACTTTCGCTTCCGAGATGGATAAGCCGGTTTGGGATTCTCTCTTGGATGTTCCTTTAGGAACTGCCGCCAAGAAAAATGTCGGGAAGTTCGTCAACCTGATGTCGGTCTTTATGGAAAAGGCAGATAAGACCGATGCCTATGGCATCGCATCCTATGTGGCCAAACAATCGGGTATCCTCAACCATTTCAAATCGGATACGACGATCGAAGGGATGAACCGCTTGGAGAATCTCAATGCACTCATGGACGGCATCAAGGATTTTGTAGAAAATGATGAGGTTATCGATGATGCAACTATGCCGGAAAAAACCTTGGCGGCTTACCTTCAAAGTATTGCTCTTTATACCGATTTGGATAGTACCGATTCTGATGATAAGGTGACTATGATGACATCCCATGCGGCAAAAGGTTTGGAATTCAAATCCGTTTATGTTGTTGGCTTGGAAGAAGATCTTTTTCCCAGTTTCATGTCCAAAAATGATAGAACGGCAATTGAGGAGGAAAGAAGATTGTTTTATGTGGCCATAACACGGGCAGAGGAATTCCTGACACTTTCATTTGCTAAATCTCGATACCAATATGGGAAGACTAGGTACAATGAGCCGAGTAGATTTCTGGATGAGATTGATGAACAACATCTGGAAGGGGATATCAGTTCTACTCGGAAGTTTGGCCGGGATAATGAAATCTTCTTTTCGAATACTACACCCGGGCCATCCAAGGTCGTAGGAAACTTCAAACCCTTGCAGAAAAAGCCGGTCATAGATATAGATCCGAAAGACTTCAAACCGAGTCCGGGCTCTTCCATAGAAGCCGGGCAGAAGGTACTTCACCTGAGATTTGGTACAGGGAAGGTTATTGCCACTGATGGCAAAGGGGATGGTCGTGTGGCTACCATTCATTTTCACGCCGTTGGCTCCAAAAGATTGATGTTGAAATTCGCTAAACTACAGATACTGAATTGAGATGAATAAGATAACCATAGCTGTTGATGGATATTCTTCTTGTGGAAAAAGCACACTGGCCAAGGCATTGGCTTCGGAGTTGGGATATGGTTATGTCGATACTGGTGCGATGTATCGGGCCACAACACTCTATTTTCTGCGGAATGATATCCAACTGGATGACAACGAGGAAGTTAATAATGCATTGTGCCATCTCAATATCTCTTTTAAATCCTTGGATGGAAAGAATTGTACCTTCCTGAACGGCGAAAATGTGGAAAGTGAGATTCGAGGAATGGAGGTTTCTAATATGGTGAGTCCGGTAGCTACCATCTCGGCGGTAAGAAGGGCAATGGTGGCCCGCCAAAGGGAAATGGGCAAGGAGAAAGGTGTGGTTATGGATGGTCGGGATATAGGAACCGTGGTCTTCCCAGATGCCGAATTGAAGATATTCCTAACAGCGGATATGGAAGTCCGAGGAAAAAGAAGATGGGATGAACTGACTGCCAAAGGAATGGATATTAACCTTAAGGATGTTGTTGAGAATTTGAAGGAAAGAGACAGGATCGATTCGACTCGGGAAGATAGCCCGCTAAGGATGGCTGAAGATGCCGTCGAGATAAACAATACCGACATTAACAAAAAAGAACAGGTGGAAATCGCACTTGATCTTGTCAACCGGAAATTAGCTTCATTCATCTGACTCACTGGGTTTTTCACATTTGTGATTGTTTTAATATTGTGACATTGATTGTCACAATTCCTGTCACTTTATAGTTGATCTTTTTTAATGTTTATAATGACAATATTTGCGGCATCATTTTTTAACACTATTACGTTGGTTAAACTAATGAATAATGTTAAATTTAAGATGGCTAATAATATGATAGTTTGATGCTCCTAGTAAAACCTCCATTAGTTATTTTAATTTAATTAATATATAGGATATTGATATTGTATTTGTTATTGGGCATTAGCTAGGAAAATACAAAAACTATAATTCAGATTCATGTTGCAGAATTACCACAAAGTATTACTCAATCTTATTGTTGCAATATTGCTATCGGCAGTATTCCTCCCTGTGACATCTGATGCACAACATCCTTTTTGTGATGATGATGTGCCTTTTCATATTGCGGATCTTACATCCGCAGCAGACTTCGTTTATTATTCCCCATACCATGCTAGGGATAGTTTTTGTTGTGGTGTTGATACTTTAGTTGAGATTCCTCCTCCAAGATGTACCTCCTTCGAAGTCACATTACACCCGAATGCCGTTGGTTTGATTTTCGATATTGATTTCGGTGCTGCTCCGAGTGGGGCATTATATTATCAGATTGATTGCGGGCCCATTATCCCGGTAGGAGATGCGATATGCTTATCCGGTCCCGGTCCGCATTACCTTTCATTCTGTAAGCCGGGTTCTAATAGGAATATATATTCGATTACCTCGATAGAAGGGAATATTACAACCCCGGAATCCGAAATACGGGAAGGTTGTGAAACCTTGCTGAGTATCGGGGGAGTACTGGATACGACTATTACCTGGCAGGATATTACAGCCGGAGGTCTGTACAATAACAACCTCCAGTGTGTCAGTATAACCGGATGTGATTCCCTAGAATTCGTAGCTCCGGTCAATTCGGGGCTGGATTATATAGATTATAATATTTGTGGTGTTCCCCTTGCGGATTTCTGCCAGGATCAGCTCCTTCCGCTCTGCGATACCGCACGGGTCTATATCCGACCTAATTTTACTTTGGAATTTAATCCCAATCCACCCATATTTTGTGAATTGGATACCCCGAAAGTGGTATCGGTCGTTCCCAATCTATACAGTGAAGATTACATATATACTTGGACTTTCGGCCCGGAAGGCTCTGGCCCAATCATGGGTACGGATACATTTTTAGAAGTTTTTGTTGGTGGGGATTATTCGGTTATTGTTGAAGATACGGCCTATGGTGAATGTACACGGGATACTTTCCAAACAGAAATTATCATAAGCCCGGTTCCTACTTTGGGACTCAATCAATCCCTGGAAATTTGTGAGGGTGATACCATAGGTTTCAATTTTACTACGGATTATACCTACGAATGGGATCCCAACCCGGCCATGTCTTGTACGGATTGTAATAACCCGAATTTCTACCCTATTACTGATACTGATTTTACAGTAGTCATAACAGACCAATATGGATGTACTGCCAGTGAAACCATACCCATATCAGTAGGGCCATTACAATTTACGGTTTTGGATGTTGCCATATGTGATTACGAATCGCATTTTGCCGAAGGGGAATTACAAAATACTTCGGGAACTTATTATGATACCCTACAAACTTATCTGGGGTGTGATTCGGTCATAACGACCAACCTAACAGTCAATCCGAGTTTTGTTACACCCTTGGAATTGAGTATTTGTGATAACGAAACCATATTCCTGGAAGGCGAGTTGCAGAACACGGCCGGTATTTATTATGATACCTTGCAAACCTATTTAGGTTGTGATAGTGTGTTACAACAAACACTTACCATTTTACCGACTTATGTTACGCCCCTGGAATATAATATTTGCGATAGCGATTCTATATTCCTTGAAGGAGAATGGCAGAATATGGCGGGGACATATTATGATACTTTGCAATCCTATCAGGGCTGTGATAGTGTCCTTCAACAAACGGTTACCTTATTACCGACCTATGTAACTCCCTTGGAATACAGTATCTGCGATA
>JAHDFN010000191.1 GCA_020628145.1 Saprospiraceae bacterium
GATTCTTTTAAAAATTCTATCCTGACCTTAGAGTACATTGATGAATACTATCAACAAATAAATCCAAAGTATATCTACAAAATGCCAGTAAGTAACCGTTCTGGCAAATCGTTGTTTTCTTGTTTCTGTTACTTTATAGGGCAACATGAAGGCATGTAAAGTGGCCAATATCAAAGCTCCTATACCTCCCAAGACATGAGCTGCATGTAATCCTGAAACCACCATCGTAATGGCTCCGGATGCATTTCCATCCAAATATATTCCCATTCCGTTCATATCCATCCAGCCCTTATATTGCAATACGACAAACATACATCCCAATATCAAAGCCAAAGGCAACATACTTCTGTATAAGAAGACATTTCCTTTCTTGAATCCCCAATAGGAAAGATGTAATACAATACTACTAAGGATTATCACTCCCGTATTAATATAAAAAACCTGAGGCAATGTGAACTCCAACCAATTTCCTGATGCTTCCCTAACTAGGATGAAACTGGTCATTGCTGCAAACATCATACACAATGAAGCAATGGAAATCCAAAGCATAAACATCAATGGATGGATCTTACTCCTATTATGCTCATATCTTTTTCTAGGTTCGGACATTATCATCTAAACAAAAATTTGTTGGATAATCAATGCTCCGAATACAACGGGCAAATATATAAATGAACTGAACATTAATTTCAGTGCCGATTTTCTGGTTTTCTCTTTCGAAAACCCGATACAGAGCCACATATAAACCAAGGTCAATAGAACCATCAAGCTTAAATTCACCCAGCCGATATATCCGTAAAGGTATAATCCGCCTATCAAGGGTAAAAGAAATGTGGCATATATGAATGATTGGATACCCAATGATTTGGCATCCGCTTCTTCACTTATTATTTTGAATCCTGCCTTTCGATAATCTCCTTTAGCTAAATCCGCAATCGCCCAAAAGTGGGGAAATTGCCAAAAAAACATGATACCGAACAGCAATAATCCCAAAGGCGTAATGCTATTTTCAAAAGCAACACAGCCAATCAGAGCCGGCATTGCTCCCGGAACAGCCCCTACAATCACAGAAAAAGGAGTTATCCTTTTCAAGGGCGTATAAAGGAAAGCATATATCAATAATGAGAATGCTCCCAACAATCCTGCTATCGGACTCAAAATAGCTAATATGACCAAGCCTAGAACACTCATCCAACCAGCAATCAGTACAGCTTCGGAAATGGTCATCCTACCTTGTGGTATAGGGCGGGTTTCCGTTCTTTTCATCATTTTATCAAAATCCTTCTCCAATACCTGATTCAGTGCATTGGATGCACCGGTAACAAAGAAACCACCGAAAAACAATAATACGGCTTCCCTAAAACTTCCAAAACCGGAAGCGGCAATGAAGTAGGCCATCACAGCAGATACAACGACCATCAAGTTCAATCGGAGTTTGACCAATTGCTTGTAGTCCTCTACTTTTTGTAGTAGGGCATCCCAACCGGATTGATATGTTGTCGTTTTAGCCACCAGCTTATTGATTCATCCCAAATTAATGAGGGTGTTCTTCGTCGTATTGTTTTTCCTTTTCGGATACAGGCTCTACCTGGGGAATAAATTCCTCTCCCATCTTACCATAATCATATGCCCAACGGTGAACAGCCGGAATTCCTCCGGGCCAGTTTCCGTGTCCGGGATTAATAGGGGTCGTCCACTCTAAAGTAGTCGCACCATATGGATTTCTTGTTGTTTGTTTCTTTCCAAAGAAAATACTGTAGAAGAAGTTAACTACAAATACAATCTGAAACCCGAAAGTGATAATAGCGGCTATGGTGATGAATTCATTGGTAGCAGCAAACTGTCCGGAAAAATCGAAAGTTGTAAATGAATAATATCTTCGGGGTACACCGGCCATCCCTGTATAGTGCATGGGCCAGAACACACAGTAGGCACCAATCATCGTTCCCCAGAAGTGTAATTTACCCAATGTATCGTTCATGAAACGACCATACATTTTAGGGAACCAATGATACACTCCGGCAAACATTCCAAAGAAGGCGGCAACCCCCATTACAATGTGGAAGTGAGCCACAACGAAATATGTATCATGCATCGGAATATCAATAGCGGAATTACCTAAGAAGATACCCGTCAAACCACCTGAAATAAATAAGGAAACAAATCCTATTGCAAATAACATTCCCGGATTGAATCTGATATTACCTCCATATAAGGTCGATATCCAGTTGAATACTTTTACCGCCGACGGCACTGCAATAATCAAGGTGAAGATTACAAAGATGTTGGAGATAAAAGGATTCACTCCGGCCATAAACATATGGTGTGCCCATACGATAAATGAAAGGAAACCGATAGCCAAGATGGAGTACACCATAGCATGATAACCGAAAATAGGTTTTCGTGCATTAACCGCAAGGACTTCGGATACGAGTCCCATTGCCGGAAGGATAATGATATATACCTCAGGATGGCCTAGGAACCAGAATAAGTGTTGGTAAAGAATAGGGCTACCTCCTACTTGTTCCAATGCTTGTCCACCAACATATATTTCATTGAGGAAGAAACTTGTGTTTAATCCTCTATCACACATCACTAGGAATAATCCTGATACTAGAACAGGGAAAGATAATAGTCCCAATATTGCCGTTACGAAGAAAGCCCAAATCGTCAAGGGCATTCTCCACAATGACATTCCTTTTGTCCTTAGATTCAATACTGTTGTGATATAGTTGATACCACCTAACAGTACCGAAACTACAAAGAAGACCAAACTGAGAATCCATAAAGTCATACCTCCTGCAGAACCCGAACTCGCCTGTGGCAGGGCACTCAACGGAGGATAAGCTGTCCATCCACCGGAAAAAGGACCTGTATTCAGGAATAAGGAAGCAAACATTATCGAACCGGAAAGGAAGAAGAACCAGTACGACAACATATTCATGAATGGAGATGCCATATCCCTCGCCCCCAATTGGAGCGGGATGAGCAAATTACTAAAGGTACCCGATAACCCCGCAGTCAATACGAAGAAGACCAGTATCGTACCATGCATGGTTACCAATGCATAATAGAACTGAGGGTCTAAAGTCCCTATACCAGTGTCGCTGATGGTAATCCATTTACCTAGCAGAGGTTTCAACCAAGCCATGCTTGCTTCGGGAAACCCTAATTGCAAACGGAATACCAAAGACATCAAACCACCGATAAGTCCCCAGAACATACCTGTAATCAGGAATTGCTTGGCGATCATCTTGTGATCCATACTGAATATGTAATGGGAAATAAACCCGGACTGGTATTTATCTCCATGGTGATGATCATGGAATCCGTCATACAGATAATCTGCATATTCTTCCACTAAAAGCTCATCATTATGTTTTAAATCTGCCATCTTCCTAAGATTTAAAATATATTTTCCAAAATAGGAAAGTATAACTTCGTACTTCTAATTAGTTATTGTTGAATGGGTTTTTGTCCTTCATTTTATCTTTAACATCCCCCGCCTTATCCTTGGTTTTATCAATGACATTGCCAGCAGCTTCCTTAGTTTTATCAACTGCCGTACCAGCGGCTTCTTTTGTTTTGTCGATTACCGTACCAGCAGCATCCTTGGTCTTATCAATAACGTTACCTGCGGCGTCTTTCACACCATTAACAGCATTCTCTCCAGCATTTTTAACCGATTGAACTCCTGTTGAAACGGCATTAGAAGCATTATTGACAGCAGTATTACCTGTAGCAGCAGCGTTCTGAATCGTTGTACCAATAGTAGAGGTTCCGGTCACCCCTGTAGTACTTCCGGTAGTCCCACCTTGAATACTACCTGTCGTTCCTCCGATACCCGGTTGTACTTCCGGTTGTGGAGTAGTTGAAGGATCTTGAGACGGACCGGGAGCAGGAGGATTCTGTTTCACCTCATATTCCCTTACTCTTTTTTCAATTTGGAGTGTAGGCCTATCCAAGAATGGGTCATCATCTGTTCCTCTGATTTCGTTGAGGTAGAATGCTGTGGACTCTGCTTTATCCAACCAAGCATTGTATTCTTCTTCTGTTACGACCTTTACAATTTTTTTCATACTGTAATGGCCTTTTCCACAAAGTTCCGCACAAGCCAATTCAAAGTCGAATGCTTCCCACCTTTGCAAGCCATTAGGCTCATCTTCTTCAGCAGGAACCTGCCATTCGGGAAATTGACTCAAATGTTCACGATATTCTTCTGTAGTCATTGTTGGAGTAAACTTGAAATAAGTTGGCATTCCGGGAATGGCATCCATTTTCACAAAGAAGTGTGGAATATCAAAGTTATGAAGTACATCCCTAGATGTAATCCTTGCCCTTATGGTATGTCCCTTAGGAATGACCAATTCATCCAAAATGATATCGTCTATATTTTTAGGATCAGCAAAGTCCTGTCCTAACTGATTAGAGCCGGTAATCAATTGCCAGTTTTTGGTTCCTAATTGACCATCCTTGCCCGGATGCCGTAGAATCCAATTAAACTGCAATCCTGTTGCTTCGATTTCTATATAATCCTTGGTTCCTTCTTTTATATCTCCAGAACCTATTTTAACCGCACCTAAGGCAGTACCTTCTTCATCTACATCGGCCATTGTTTCATTCCATGCCATCAAACCGAAAACTACCAATATAGCCATTACAACTGCCGGTACTGCAGTCCAAATGATCTCCAATTTATTATCATGTGGAATAAATTCCGCAACCCTGTTTTTGGATTCTCTATATTGGTAAGCAAAAAGGAATAGCAATATATGGGTAATGACAAATACCACACCGGTAAAGAACAAGGTGATATTGAATAATTGCATAATCTTTGGAGCATGGATAGTCGGCAATATATTAGGTCCATACCCTAACATGTAGGGATAATAATACACTGCAGAACCTACACTTAATGCCAAAAAGCCCACAAGGAAAACCAACATCATCCTGGCATTCCACTCGTTTCCGTCACGAGCAGCCTGCTCCTCTCCACGGAGACGGGCAGCCAATTCATTTACCTTACCAATTTGCACAATGATAACGAAGAGAAGAATTGTTATCAACGCACCTATTAAATACATCATTTTGAAATCGGTTTTATCTTTTCATCCGGTTCAGATAGCTAACAGTCTTACCGAATTTTTGTTTTCATACTAAAATTATCAACCTCAACATTTATCAATGATGGTCATCTCCTTCCATATTTCCTCCACCATATCCGACATGGTGATGTAAACTCTCGCCTAAGTATGGATCATTGGGTGGAACCAATGGTGCCTTAGCCAAAGAGGTAAAGACAACAAAGAAGAAAAGACCTAAAAATCCTAGGAATGTTCCCAACTCCAAGAAACCGGGAATAGAGAATCCCATTTTGAATTCATGTCCATGTCCATGCACGGAAGCGTGTGCTTCTCCGTGATGATCGTCACCATGATGTCCGTCATGTGCAGCATGTCCATGTCCATGATCATCGTGGTGGGCGTCTCCGTGATGATCTTTGGCATCCATATGCTTTGTATCATGTTTGTGATCATGTTCAACACATTCGTACTCATGATATTCGTGTTCTGTATGCAAGGCCCCCGGTTTGATCATCTGGAAGAAATCCAACCAATGCCCGAATAAACATAGAGTACAAACTAAAATCAATGTTCCGAATTTCTTTTTGGTATCATTTCTCATTAACACCAATAATGGTAATGCAAAATTCAAGGCCAAGTTAGCCCAGAACAATAAAGGATATTCATTCATTCGTCCATTGAAATAAATGGTTTCCTCACCGTTATTCGCATACCAGATCAACATGAATTGGGAGAACCACAAATATGTCCAAAATATAGAGAACCCAAATAGGTATTTTCCTAAATCGTGTAAATGTTCCTGAGAAACATAAGAGAAATAACCTCTTGATTTCAGATAGATAATCGTTAATATCAAAAGAGCAACGGCACTGACTAACCAACTTGCGGTAGAATACCAAGCAAACATGGTACTATACCAGTGTGAGTCGATAGACATGACCCATAACCAGATAACAGCCGCACTGGTAAATCCGCCGAAAGGCATGAAGAATGCAGATATTCTTCTCATTTTCTTATGATGAGTAAATGAATCATCTCCATTTTTATCTTCGTCCAAGGATAATCTTCTATACCATAATATGCATAGATACCAGATTCCACCGAAACCAAAGGTTGCCAAAGCATAGAAACCTATATTCAAAAACCCGGCTTTACCACCTATAATGGCATCATAACAAGCCGATTCGGGGTTTGTAATTTCAGGAAATGCCCAGTGGTACAAGTGATGCCATCCCATGACCGTTCCTAACAGGACAATGCCCATCATTAACAATCCAAAGATTAGGAATTGGGCTTTTGCTTCCAAGAGGCGTTTCCATACAGTATGCCACCCCGAATAAGCCAAAACCTTTGCTGCTAATAAGAACATGGAAATAAAGGCAATACCGGTAAAGAAAACGGAATTATGAAGGAAGTTTGTCCAGAACCTTAATTCTTTGTCATCCCCGCCAAATAGATAAGTACATATCAGGCAGATAACACCCAAGGCCATCATTCCCAAAAGAACGGTTTTTTCCTTTCCGGTAAAATCGAACCTTTCTTCGACATTTATATTATGATGATTGTGATCGCTCATTATATATTGATTAAAGGCTTTTTAATTTTATTTTGATATGACGGTAAATTCCGTCCTTCTATTCTGGGCCTTGCCCGTTTCCGTAACATTGTTGGCGACAGGTCTGGTTTCACCATAGCCTATGGCTTTCAACCTATTTCCTGTAATTCCCTTAGCTACCAAATATGCTTTAACAGCATTAGCACGTGCATCTGAGAGAACCATATTGGATTCAGGATTTCCATCGCTATCCGTGTGTCCAGCCACTTCGATATTGGCCATTTCATATTTTTTCAGAATAGCCGCCAGGATATTCAATTCCAATTTGGATTCTGCTTTCAGAGTCGCATTTCCTGTATCGAAAAATACGTTTTCCAATTTAAGGGAAGTGGCGGAAGTATTCTCCGCAGCAACTGCCTTATCAAAAGACGATGCCAGTTGGCTCTTATCCAAATCAATAGCTTCATCCGTATCAACAAATGGTACTGCCCAATTATTCAGGGTATTTTCATACTGATTGTATGTCAATTTCCTTTCTTTCGCCTGTAATGCACGGATATAGTGGATGACCTGCCATCTTTCTTCGTAAGAAAGCTTATCTGAATATGCTCCCATTACTCCTTTACCATGCATGATGGTATGGTAGTAACGTCCGTTCTGAGCATCAATCATCTCATCTGTGAGATAATTGGTTGGAGCAACCGGGTATTTGGCATTAAGGTTTGCTTCATCCACAAGGTATCCGTTACCATCACCTTTATTCCCATGACAAATACCACAATAGATTTCATATAATTCCTTACCGTTTTTCAAACCATCCTCTGTTATTGGATAAGGATTGTTTGTCAACTCGGAAGCAGTGTAGGCATATGTCCTTCCTTCTTCGGTATTTGGAATGTAATAAGGTGTTTGTCCATTAATAGGGACACTGATGGCATTATTGGTAGTTTGACCTTGCAATACCTTCATTTTGGCAGTTCTATCTGCCCCTCTAGCATTCACGACTCCAGCATACCCTCTTGGAATCGTTCCTTCAACAGGTTTGTTATGGAGACTCAATTCCTTTAATGTTTTACCAGAATGCTTTCCACTTTCCGTGTCCCAAGTATTATAGTAATATTCATTAATGGTATTGGCCTCATAGGCGATGGAGTGTCCCATGTCCGGCATATATTCCGAACCGGGATGATCACCGTGGGCAGGAGAGCAAGCCTCAAATCCGAAAATGGAAATGATGAGGGCAGCTACTACTAATATTCCTTGATATTTTCTCATTTCAAGAATGATTAAAATCCTAATTAGATGGTTTTCGAATTAATTTCTTCGGCTCCGCTTTCCTTGAAGAAAGACCTCAGGCCATTGATGTCGTCAGATGAAGCGTCATTCACATTGAATGCTATACAGAATTTATCATCTGTGATTCTATCATCCAATACAGGGTTGGTAATTCCGGGTCCCATTCCGCAAATGGTATAGAATGTAATCACCATTCCGACACAAGCAAAGAGTACTGTCAACTCAAAAGTAATCGGAATGAACGCCGGTGCGGAAAAATATGGTTTGCCACCGAAAATGATGGGCCATTCTCTTGTAAAAACCCAAGTCATGACTCCGAAAGCCGTCATTGTTCCCAAAATACCGTAAACGAATCCGGCGATATGTAATCTCGATTCGCTCAGGCCCAAACAGTCATCCAATCCGTGAACAGGAAAGGGGGTATAAACCTCGCCGATATCCAATCCTTTCTTTTTGGCTGTCCTGATGGCATCCATGAGGATTTCCTCATCATTATATAACCCGTACAAGACTTCGTTATGCTTACTCATTTCTATGAAATTGAATTCTTGTTCTTAATTAATGT
>JAHDFN010000192.1 GCA_020628145.1 Saprospiraceae bacterium
TTAAGCCCCCCAGCGCCGATGGTACTGCGAAAGCGGGAGAGTAGGTCGCCGCCCATTGAAACAGGGACGGGTGTGTGGAGAAATCCAACGCACCCGTCTTTTTTTAACAACAATCCTTGAAAATCTTTGTTTTTATTTAAGCATCCCTAGTTCTTATCCTCCCTTGTCTTTTATTATAGAAGTTGTTTAAAAATGATTGAATAATTCGATTGCCAACCACTTTTTAAACAACTTCATAGTTTACATTGTTGCTGTTCCAAACTTATCCCAATATTATATTCTCTTCCAATTGAAATGATTCACATTTTTACCTGCTTTAAAAACAGTTCAAGTGCTTGAACTATATACCCTATGTTCAAAGAAATAGGATTTTGAAGTAAAAATGGCATTACATTTACATACAAAACAAGTCGTGATTAAAATCTAATGTTTATTGTTTATTTGTGAAGTATTCAATAAATCACTTCTATGATTCCTCGTTGTCCGAGTTGTTTTTATTTGTGTGATTTGGTGGTAGGAGAAAAGATTTTATATTGAGGATTGTGCAACCAATAATACTTAAGCATCTTCAATGTTTAGATATGTTTTTTTTGAAATAAAAATAGGATTAACAGTATTCAAAAGACATGGATTCAAAAATCAATGAATTTCTACTGGAATTTTATAATTTGAAATGTGAAATCTTGAAGCCAATAACTGGTTATGAGGTTAGTAATTTTTTTGTAAAAACAGATGAAGGAGAAAAATATATTCTTAAGCATTATTGTGAAGGAGAAGAATTAATAGCAGCTGAAAATGAAGTATTAACTTATTTAAATGGAAAAATAGAATGTGAGTTTTCCTATCCGATTTATTCAAAAAATAATAAGGCTCTGGAAAAGGGTGGAGATGGTTTTTTTCGTTTGCTTTCTTTTGTAGATGGTATGTTTTTGAGTGAAGTAGGGAAAAACGAAGAAATACTGTCGTCGTTAGGGAGGGTTTTAGCTGATATAGATGTTGAATTGTCTAAAATAAATAATTGCATAATTAAAGGCAGGCGAATTAAATGGGATAATCAATATGCATTAGATAGTGAAAAATACATAAGTTATATCAATGATTTTCCAAGAAGGAAATTAATTGAATATTTCTTTTTGAAATTTAAAGAAAATGTAATTCCTGAATTGTCCAATCTGAGAAAAAGTATTATTCATAATGATGGTAATGATTGGAATGTTTTGGTTAAGAATGGAGTAGTGAGTGGCATTATCGATTTTGGAGATATGTGTTATACTCATTTGATTAATGAGTTAGCCGTAGCATTGCCTTATATAATGTTTGGTGCTGAAAATCCAATTGATAATGCAGTTTATGTAATAAAAGCATATCATCAAAAAATGCCTCTTGAGGAAAAAGAAATCAGGATATTGTATTATTTGATTGCTATCCGTCTTTGTATAAGTGTTTGTAATTCTGCCTATCATTCTACGATTAATCCTGAGAATAAGGAATATATTACCATAAGTGAAAAGTCTGCTTGGGAGTTGTTGAAGAACTGGATCTTCATTAATCCAGTTTTTGTAGAAAATGAATTTAGGAAAGCATGCGGATTCGAAGTAAGATATGACGATCTAGACGAGCAGTTAAGGAAGAGGAAGCAGTTGGTTAGTAATGCACTGTCTTTGAGTTATGAACGACCTATTCATATGGCAGGTGCTGCATTCCAATATATGTACGATGCAAATGGAAAAACAATATTGGATGCCTATAACAATATTCCGATAGTGGGACATTGTCATCCTAAGGTTGTATCTGCTGGGCAAAAACAAATGGCTAGATTGAATACAAATACGAGATATGTTTATGATGAATTAAATAATTATATAGAAAAACTGCTTTCCAAGTTCCCAATTAGTTTATCAAAAGTATTTTTAGTTAACTCAGGTTCTGCTGCAAGCGATTTGGCTATTCGGATGGCTTTGGCCAGAAAAAGAGAAGGAGCGATAGTTGTTTTGGAACATGGTTATCATGGAAATACAAAATTGGGAATTGATATAAGTTCATATAAATTCGATGGGGATGGGGGTGAAGGTACTAAGGATGGAATTATCAAATTGCCCATGCCTGATATTTACAGAAATATATTTATTGAAGGGAAAAAAAAATATGGAGAATTATATGCCGAGGAAGCCATTAGGATAATTGAAAAATCAGAAAAGGAAATTGCGTGTTTTATTGTCGAACCCATTATGGGATGTGGCGGGCAGATAGTATTGCCTGAAGGATATTTGAAAAAGATGTTTTCATATATAAAAGGGAGAGGAGGAATTTGTATTGCTGATGAAGTACAAATAGGATTCGGAAGAGTAGGAACCCATTTTTGGGGTTTTGAGCAACATGGTGTTGAACCGGATATTGTTGTTTTGGGTAAGCCGATTGGGAATGGCCACCCTATGGGAGCTGTTGTTTGTACAGAAGAAGTCAATGGATATTTTGAAAATGGAATGGAGTTTTTTAGTTCGTTTGGCGGGAATCCTGTGAGTTGTGCAATAGGGTTATCTGTACTGGATGTACTTGAAGAAGAAAACCTTCAGGAAAATTCCCTTCGTGTTGGGAATTGTATCATGAATGAATTGAAATCACTTCAAAATAAATATCCAATTATTGGAGATGTTAGAGGATCAGGGCTTTTTTGGGGAATGGAATTGGTAATGAATCCTGATAGTAAAGAACCGGCAACAGAATTAGCGAAGGAATTGAAAAACTATTTGAAGGAAGAAAATATTTTAATCGGAACAGATGGCCCCTTTGATAATGTAATAAAAAGCAAACCTCCTTTATGTTTCAATATGAATAATGCGGATCAATTAATTTCAACAATAGAAACATGGTTAAAGAAAAAAGGCTAGGAAATTTTTCCTAGCCCTTTTCAATTGACTTTCCAGAAATTACAATTGAAACGTGTAATTCGCTTTCAGGTTGAGATAAAGATTCCTAATCGTATCTTCTGCTAGTAAATACTCATCGCTGAAAATAGAGCGAAGTCCTGAGGAAATTCTCAATTCACATTCTATCTGTCTGAAAATTTTATAATTGACTCCTGCATTTAAACCATAATCCCATGTATTAATAGAAGAACTTTCATCACTGAATTGATCTTCGACTGCAGTGAAATTATCCCCAACGATACCTGTTGCCCAAACGTGATGTTTGCCTTTTAATAAATAACTGGCATAAGGACCACCGTGTACACTCCATTTGTCGCCGAGGTTATAGATGAAAACAAGTGGAGCTTCCAAATACTGATTATTGAACTTTCCTTCAACTGTGCCATTGAAAAAAGACTCAATCACAGCAGTAGTTACACTGCCGTCGGGAAGATTGATATCTTCATAGTGGGTATATTCCTTATCATGTACGGGCGCTTCATAGGAAGCTTTTTTTGCATTATAGGCAAGACCCAACTGCAGAGCCATCTTTTCATTGATAAGATAGCGAGTAAATATACCGGCATGAAGTCCCAAGCCCGGTCTGCCACTAGGATCTTTCGTAGTAACGATAACATCATTTGGAGCATAACCGACAGTAGCAGTTTGCCCTTTTTCAGCAGGTCCAATGGGAGTTCCGGCAGCAACACCGATTTCGGTACCGAAGACGAATTTATCGACAAGGTTTGTTTTGTACTCATCTTTCTGTCCTTCAAGGCTCCCTACTAAGAGGAAACAGAGAAGTACGGTTAGAATTTGGTATGATTTGGTTTTCATAATTTTGATTGTTTATCCATGAAAAAATCACCTTTGGTTGGATGGGGAATCAAAAAATGATGGCTAAGATAATAAAAAAAGGATGGTCGGTCTAATAAAGACCGACCATCCTTTGGCAAAAGTATGTGAATCTGTTTATTCTACAACAAAAGAACCACTAGCAATAGCACTGGTAGATTCATTATCATAAACAACGAAACGGTAGAATGCCGAATTGAGTTGGGTGATATCCATATCAAAACGTTGATCTTCGAAAACGTTGGAAATGACTTCTTTGCCATCATTAGAAAAGACCCTGATAAGACCGTTGATTTGCTCACTTAGCTCGAATCTGATGGATTGTCCGTTATTCACCGGATTGGGAAAGGCATTGACCTCTACTTCGCTCATCATCGGGTGGGTCGTATTGGTAAGGCAATTGTAATATTCGACATCATCAATGAAAAGGGTGTTGCCGATCTGTCCTTGTAGGATATCTCCTCGGGAACTCGAAGCAAATACACAAATAATGGTATCCGGCATTTCAGTAGAATTACCTGTAAAAGGAATGTCCAAAAGCGTCCATTCTGTTTTTTCATCATACAATTTTGTATAAGCGGAAGCTACACGGATGGTATCCGTTCCAGTCCATTTGGTCAGATAGGTATATACCTCTGCCGAGTCTCCCTCTACTGGAAAATATTTATACCATACTCTGAAATTAGTCGGAAGTTCGGGTTCATTGGTAAATGGATAAGGTTTTCCGAATTTGATGCTTTTTGGAGGATCTAATACATTGGGAATGAAACTTCCTGTGAAAACAGTAGCGGAAGTAACGTTGTTCAACCAATTGGATGTTTCTAATTTTGCAGAGGCATTACCGGTATGGGCATCAGAAGACTCGGTCACATTTTCATCTACACCGAGTAAAGCAGTTCTGTTGGCAGTATCCCAATAATCCCCTGCAATATCAATATAGCCTCCTTCATTTCCCCATTCTTCAAAGCTTCCGTTATTGACATTCATAACAACTTCCGAAACACATTGTCCGTTGGTGAAAGAGAATGTTAAATATAGCATTATCGATGTTAGGGTTGTCTTCAATATCATATTCTTCATAGCTAAATTAAATATTAATGAAAAGGCAAAACTAGTCTTTTGTATCAAATTCGGAAGAGAATTGAATGTTAAAAGTTGTCAAAAGGCAAAATTATAAGATGACGAAATGTCACAAGTGTTATGCGGTTTATGTCATATTTTCATATTATGCATGATAATATCGAATTGGTCGGGGTTTTGATCAAATTCAAATGAATGAATTATCTTCAAGGTTGATTGACAACCCACTTAATAAAATCAGTACAATGACGCTGGATATATTTACCACAAAAGCACAGGATGCTATCAGGCAGGGACAAGCTATTGCCTCTGCGAATGGTCAACAAGAAGTTTCCCTTGCTCACATCGTCAAGGGGATTATGGAAGTAGATGAACATGTGGCTGAATTCCTATTTAAGAAATGTGATTTGGATTTGAACCACTTGGCCGGAGAGATGCAGTCCATTATGCAAAAAGTGCCAAAGGTTTCAGGAGAAGGTTCGGATAAGCAATTTCTAAGTAAGGATGCCAATAAGGCCATGGGAAAAGCGAAGAATCTCCTGAAGGAATGGGGAGACGAATTTATTTCCCTCGATTTGATATTACTGGCCATACTGAAAGGAAGCAGTCCGATGTCTAAAGCGATGAAAGCCCTTGGGGCAACGGATAAGAAAATGGAGGCTGCAATCAAGGAGTTGAGGAAAGGCCGGAGGATTACGGATCAGGGAGCGGAAAACCAATATAATGCACTAGGGAAATATGCAGTGAATCTTACCGGTAGAGCTGCCGAAGGCAAACTGGATCCGATTATCGGGAGGGATGAGGAAATCCGTAGAATCCTACATATCCTATCAAGGAGGAAGAAAAACAACCCCTTGGTCATTGGAGAGGCAGGTGTAGGGAAGACAGCGATTGTAGAAGGAATTGCTTGGAGGATTGTCAATCAGGATGTTCCTGAGAATCTTAAAAGCAAAGAAATATTCACATTGGATATGGCCGGGTTGATTGCCGGAGCAAAATACAAGGGTGAATTCGAGGAAAGATTGAAAGCCGTTATCAAGGAAGTTACCGAATCTGATGGAGATATTATCCTATTCATTGATGAAATCCACACCTTGATTGGAGCCGGGGGAGGAGGAGGTGCCATGGATGCGGCGAACATTCTCAAACCGGCATTGGCGAGGGGTGAGTTGAGAACCATCGGTGCTACGACATTGGATGAATATCAAAAATACTTCGAGAAGGATAAGGCATTGGTACGAAGGTTCCAGACGGTTCTGATAGATGAGCCTAGTGTGGAAGATACTATTTCTATCTTGAGGGGTTTACAAGAGAAATACGAAGTTTATCATAAGATAGAATTATTGGATGAGGCTTTGGTCGCTGCTGCGGAATTATCCCATCGTTATATTTCGGATCGTTACTTACCGGATAAGGCCATAGACTTGATTGATGAATCGGCAGCAAAATTACGATTGGAATTGGATTCCGTTCCCGATGAAATAGATGAATTGAGCCGTAAGATCCGTCAATTGGAAATCGAAAGGGAATTCATCAAAAGGGAAAAAAGCCAAGAAAAGAAACTCAAGGGATTGAATGAACAGATTTCCACATTGCAGGGGGAATTGGATAATATGACGGCACGATGGCAGAATGAAAAGGAAATCGTAGAGCGTATGCAAACAGCCAAAGAGGCCATTGAGAACTTTGAAATAGAAGCAGATAAGGCAGAACGGGAAAGTAATTTTGAAAAGGTAGCCGAATTGAGGTATGGGAAGATTAAGGAACAGGAGAAAATATTGGAAGATGCAGAAAAGGAACTCCACGGACTATCTGAGGAAAACCGATTCACTAATGAGCAGGTAACAGCTAATGATATTGCCGAGGTCGTTGCTCGCTGGACGGGAATCCCCGTAGCGAAAATGTTGCAGAGCGAAAAGGAAAAACTACTCCGTTTGGAAGATGAAATCGGTAAACGGTTGATAGGGCAGAGAGCTGCGGTAGAAGCGGTTTCTGATGCGGTGAGAAGGAGTAGGGCAGGCTTGCAGGATGGCAATCGGCCCATTGGTTCCTTTATTTTTCTTGGTCCTACAGGGGTGGGTAAGACAGAATTGGCGAAGGCTTTGGCAGAAGTCTTATTCAATGATGAGAATGCAATCACCCGTATTGATATGAGTGAATTCCAGGAGCGTCATTCTGTGAGTAGATTGGTAGGAGCCCCTCCGGGATATGTGGGGTACGATGAAGGAGGGCAACTGACCGAAGCAGTAAGGCGACGACCTTATTCCATTGTTCTCTTAGATGAAATAGAAAAAGCCCACCCGGATACTTTCAATATCTTATTACAGGTTTTGGATGACGGTCGTTTGACGGATAACAAGGGTCGTGTAGCTGATTTCAAGAATACCATTATTATCATGACGTCCAATATGGGGGCGGATGTGATTCTCGATAATTTCGAGGATTTGCAGGAAATGGAGGACAAGAAAGATGAGATTATCAAAGCGACCGAAGAGGAAGTTTTCGATTTGTTAAAAGATGAATTAAGACCCGAATTCCTGAATAGGATAGATGAAAAAATCATGTTCCAACCTTTAACGAAAGATGAAATCAAGAAGATTCTCGTATTGCTTTTCAAAAAGGTGAAGAAGATGATGGGGAAACAGGAAATGCAAATCGATTTATCGGATAAGGCAAAGGATTTGTTGGGCGATTTGGGATATGACCCTCAATTCGGAGCCAGACCCATGAAAAGGGTTTTGCAAAAAGAAGTCGTCAATGAATTATCCAAACATGTCCTCTCCGGAAAATTCGGAGCAGGTGATCACATCCTTATCGATGCGGATAAAAACGGTTTGGTTTTTACAGAATTCAAAGAAAAGAAAAAGTCGAAAAAAGATAAAAAGGATAAGGTGGAAGGCTGATTTTCAACCCTGGTTTGTATTGAAACGGGTTTGTGGAATTCCCCACAAACCCGTTTTTTTATGAAGTTGGAAATATTCAGGGATTCAGATTGCGACCTATCCGGATATTATGATGATGATCTGTCGGAGCTTGCTGTTTTCAATTCGAAATAAACAAGTATTAAAATGATGGATATTTCCGATAATAAATAAATCCATCCCGGTAATTTTATTTCGCTGTAATGATAGAAACCCATTCCGATGGAAATCAAACAGTAAATGATGTTGGCGAATGCTATGTATTTTAAAAAGGTATTGGCATTCTCTTCTGTTTTCCAATAACAGATGAAATCATAAGTTGCAAATAAACAAGGAATGGAAGCAAGGATGTATAGGGTGTTTTTCGGTATGCCGAAAATATATTCGTACTTGACCAGAATCATTCCTAAACAGAATGCGGATATCATTGCTCCTAACCCATCGATTAAAAATAATTTTCTTGTATTCAGGAATTCCATAAATACGGCTTTTGAATGGCGGGTGTTTTATGAATACCTACTCCTTTATGATTGTTGATTTTATCATCTTCATCAAGATAAATAAAAAAAGCGATTATGGAAATTTCCATAATCGCTTATAATTCACGTCGGGGCGGCAGGATTCGAACCTGCGACCCCCTGCTCCCAAAGCAGGTGCGCT